>CAYNUJ010000042.1:0-19194 GCA_964400095.1 uncultured Melioribacteraceae bacterium | reverse complement strand
CAGCCTTGGGGAATATCAAACTTTAAATTAAAAGATTTTGCTTCATACGTATCCATCTCCTGCGCAAAACAGTAACTGCCGGGAATTATTAAAAACGCCAGTAAAAATAAGGTTGCTATTTTTTTCATGATAATCTCTCCTTCAAATTAACCATAATATATTTTAATTCACTATAAACCTGGTTATATTTGATTATTATGGCTAAGGGAATGATTATTGTATAATAATCATTCCCGCCGCCGTTAATTAATGCTTCTAATTCCTTTATTGAATTAGAAAATATTTTCTTTATTTCAGCAAAATCATCTTCATACTTCTAACGAATTTACCCGCGCGAATGCGGTAGATATATATTCCCGATGATAAATTGTTCATATCAACGCTGAGTTCATAATTGCCTGCTGCTTGTCTCGCTTTTACAAGCGTTAGAACCCTTTCTCCGAGAAGATTGTAAATTTCCAGCACAACATCCGATTCTTCTTTTAATCCGTATTTAAATGTAGTACTCGGATTAAACGGATTGGGATAGTTCTGAGATAGAGAATATTTCGCAGGAATCGCTTCTTTCTCTACGCTAACAAGCGTTGTCACGGCAGAGGTATAATTCGAGTTTGCGCTTACCGAACTCCCGTTTCCATCGTTAGCGGTAATTACCGCATATAGATATTTTCCGATATCGTTCGACGAGCACGTATATGCGCTGCCGGTCGAATCGGTTATAGCAGTTCCGTCATAATCTAAACTGTCGTCGTCTATATACCATTGGTAAGTAAATACAAGACTGTCGTTATCCGCGTCTGTCCACAATCCGTCGTCAACGTTCAGACTCTGTTGTTCGACCGCCGTTCCGCTTATAGCCGGCAATTGCGTGTTTTCCGGCGCGTCGTTAACGGGCGTTACTGTTATGTCGAATTTCTGATTTGAGATTATGTCTCCGCCGCCGCTTACGGTGAAAATAAATCTATCGCTCGTCGTTTCACCGCTGTTATGGACATACTTTAATTTTCCTCCGTTAATATCGGCTTGTGTAAACGTTGCTGCAGCGGTACCCGATAGCTGTATCTCACCGTTTACTGTCGTTGTGTCAATGGTGAAAATCAGAAGCGAATCAGCTATGTCCGCATCCGATGCGCGGAGTTTTGAACTGTCAATTATCCCGTCGGAACCTTCGTTTAAAGTTATTCCCGCATTTACAGAAATTACCATCGGGTCGTTGACGGACGTTACGGTTACGGTAATCGTATCTTTATCGGATGCGTTATCCGGATCGGTCGCGGTGAATGCAAACGGAACGTCGGATATATTGTAATTCAGCGTGGCGGTAAACGTCGCTTTGTGTGTTTGTCCGTCGATTGTAACTATTATGCTGTCCGCGCCTGAAGATTGTGTTTCATTTGGGGAACCGGCGGTTTTATCAGTAAATATATTCTTTTTTAAAGAGCGTTTTGCGCCGGTTTTTTTAATCGATAAATTGTTTCCGCCGTGGTTGGGAAGCAGAAAAAGATAACCGGATTTATTCCCTTTCTTTTGAATTCTTCCGGCATTCAGCGCAAGGGGAGAAGACACAGTCCAATTTATCTGGCTTGTGTCGTTATCCGTATCCGTTACGAAAGCGTCCAAATCCATCGCGTAGGAACTGTCTTCGGGAAAACTGACGTCGGGAATTCCGGCTACAACAGGAGCGTCGTTTACCGGCGTAACCGTTATGCTAAACGTCTGACCGGTAATTTCATCCGCTCCGTCGCTTAAACTAAATGTGAAACTATCGCTTGTTGTTTCTCCGCCGTTATGTACATAAGTGACATTTCCGGCGTCAATATCGGCTTGTGTAAAAGTTGTTGCCGCTGTCCCTGATAGTTGAACTTCTCCGTTTGTCGTAGCCGTTGTTATTGTAAAGACTAATAATCCGTCTTCAGAATCAGAATCAGTGGCTTTTAATTTAGCGTTGTCAATCGCTGCCGATGAACCTTCGTTAAGAGTTAAACCTGTGTTTGCACCAATAGTTGGAGTTTGATTAGGCGCTGTCCAACCTCTCTGCATAACGGTAACCTTGGAAGAATTTGCACCATCAGTGTATGCAACAAAAAGCGCATCGTTGTTATCAATTACAAGCGATAAAAAGCTAGCGCTGCCTTCGGAAATACCTGCGCCTCCAACTGCTACCCATTCAGTTCCATTATAATTCATAATAGTTGCTTTATTTGAATTTGCTCTATCCTGAAAAGCTAGATACGGCGTTCCTGTACTATTTATGCTAAGCGAAGGGTAAAAGGCAGCTCCGATTGAAAAACCGGTAGTTCCAACATTAACCCAATTAACGCCATCAAACTTCATTACGGCTGCTTTACTGTTATTAGTTGCGTCGTAGTATGGTCCATAATAAGCAATATATGGCATATTATTTGAATCCAAGGCTAAATCAATGTTTCCAGCCTCACCTGCTGTAAATTTAGCTGCACCCACAATTTCCCAACTGCTACCGTTAAATTTCTTAACCGAAGCCTGATTCCTTGATCCGCCATCTCGATAAGCAACATAGGGCATACCGTTGCCATCCAAAGCAAGTTCTACACCGAAAGCCTGATCAGTTGAAAATGCTGCCCCACCGACTGTTACCCAATTAGTTCCATCATATTTCATCACACTTCCACCATCGTAATAACCGTTTCCTTTAAAAGCTACGTACGGGGTTCCAATGCTATCTATTTCAATAATTGGTCCTCCACTACCTGGCTTTGGGGCAAATCCTGCACTACCTACAAAATCCCAAGCAGTTCCATCATATTTCATAACAGACACATTGTATGAATTATCACCGTCATTAAAAGCAACATAAGGCGTTCCGCTGCTATCAATCGCCAAACTTGTATAATATGCTGCATTTGATGAAAATCCTGCAGAACCTACGTTTACCCAATTAGTTCCATCAAATTTCATAAGAGTAGCTCTAGAAAAGTTTCCACTATCCATATAAAGAGCATATGGCAATCCGTTCTTTCCTAATTTCACTGACAAAAAGTTTGCACTGCCTGCTGAAAATCCGGCGCTGCCGAGCAATTCCCACGCCTTATCAATAATTGTAATATTAAAAACTTGATCTGTTAATTCATCAGCCCCATCGCTAACTGAAAAGGTAAACTCATCACTAATAGTTGCGCTTCCATCATGGGTGTAACTTATCAAAGCATTATTAAGGTCATCTTGAGAAAAGGTACCGTTTAATGCAATGTCAACTCCATTATTTTGTACTGTTCCATTTGTGGGTAATGTTGTAACTGTAAAAGTTAATGCATCGCCCTCCGCATCGGATGCTGATAGAGAAGATGAATCTATATTTGCTGAAGATACTCCGGGGTTAAGTGTTATGCCGATATTATTCTCAATTACAGGAGCATCATTAACGGGCGTTATTCCGATTATAAATTGCTGAACCGCAGTTTGAAAAGTCCCGTCGTTTAAAGTAAATGAAAATAAATCGATAATATTTTCACTACCGTCGTTAACATAAGTTAGCAATCCGTTATTTAAGTCAGCTTGTGTGAATGAGCTGACAAAACTACCTGATTTTTGAATTTCACCGAAAGAAGTTGCTGTTGTTATTGTATATATAAGAGAGCCAGGCTCAGTATCAGCATCTGTAGTTAATAAAGCTGAACTGTCAATAGTTGCAGTCGCTCCTTCAGCAAGTGTTAATCCTGTATTATTTACAATTACCGGATTCTCGGTTTCCTCCAAATGCATAACGGTTATTTTACCGCCGTTTGCGTTATCGCGATAGGACATATACGGCAAACCTGTTCCTTCTACTGCTAAAGATAAGTGTTCAACCTGTCCGTCTGAGAAATTGGCGCTGCCGGCAATACTCCAATCATTGACGCTGTCATATTTCATAACTGTTGCATTTTGATTAGGAGTTGACCTATCTTGAAAAGCGACATAAAGTGTTCCATTATCATCAATTGCAAGCTGTGTAAAGCTAACTGCTCCGGAAGAGAATCCGGCTGAACCGAAGGCAACCCAATTAGTTCCGTCAAATTTCATTACGGTAGCTTTAGCTCCGTTTCCGTTATCCTGATATGCGACATACGGAGTTCCGCTGTTGTCAATTTTTAATGATGTAGAATAAGCAGCTCCCGCGGAAAATCCGGCGCTTCCTACAATTTCCCAGCTTGTACCGTTAAATTTCATGACTGTAGCTTTGCTTGAATTAGCGTTATCTTTGAAAGCTATATACGGCGTACCGCTGCCGTTAAAAGCTAAAGATGTATAATTAGCCGAACCTGCGGAAAATCCCGCCGTTCCAACGTTAGCCCAACCCGATCCTGTCCATTTCATAACAGAAGCCTTAGATGAGTTGGCTCCATCTTCATACGCCACATAGGGAGTTCCGTCAGGAGCTATTGCGAGAGAAATATATTCCACACTACCTGCTGTAAATCCGGGTTGTCCAACATTTCCCCACGCAACACCATTAGCGTCATTTTTCACTGTAATTTTACCTGTCAAATAAACATCTTTAAATGCAAGATAAAGTTTCCCGCTTTTGTCAAATGCCAGAGAAGTATTCCATGTCGTATTGTCGGAAAGATTATTGTCAATAACGTTAGGCGCGGCGTTTGCCCATCCGCTGCCGTTAAATTTTCTTACCATAGGATAATCGGCATAACCGCTTCCGGAGGCGCCTCCATCTACATACGCAACCGAAGGCGTTCCGCTTGTATCCACAACCATCGAGCTGTATTGTATTGCACCGTCAGAAAACCCGGTACTTCCTACTGCTCGCCAAGTCAATGATGACTGAGCAAAAGTAAATGTAGCCATAGCTATGAAAAGAATTGTTAATCTAATTGTAAATTTCATCAAGATTTCTCCTATTTTGTTAGTAGTTTTTATTTATTTCATACCTTATGAATTTTCACCGTTAGAGCTAATTGATTTGTTGTACATTGAAATGTGATTTTATAACTGAAGTTATCTTCAATTCCGGATAGATAAACATAATCTTCCGGATTCTCGGAAAAATGCGCGTTGTTCAGTTTCCTGGCTTTTCGTTTAATATAATTTTGAATTAGAGGAAGTTCTATTAAGTGATCGTTTAGTTCTAATTTTACCATGTCAATCATTTAACTCCAGACTTTTTATACCGCTTGGAAGTTGTTTAATTTGTAATAATCTGTAAGAAAACTACGCGGAATCCGCCGGATGGACAATCACCCAAATGTGTGAATTTAATGTGAAATTTGAAATAAATAGGGGTTAATATCACCCGCACGGGTGATATTTAATAATTAGGGACGCAAAATTCCCTTCTTGTATGCGACGTGAACTGCTTCCGTTTTCGATTTGACTTCTAATTTTCTGTAAATATTTTTTGCGTGAGTGCGGATAGTTTCTTCGCTTAAAAACAGCGTTTCCGCTATTATTTGATAAGTGCAGCCCTTTGAAAAATGAGTCAATATTTCCGTTTCCCGCCGAGTTAAATTAGCTTTTCCGCTTCCGTATTTCTGAAATGAAGAAATCACTTTTCTTGCTATTTGGCTGCTCATTGGCGAGCCGCCCTGGTGAACATCGTTAATTGCATTCAATAAAAGCGCAGGCGACGTATCTTTCACCAAATACCCGGCTGCTCCGGCGCAGAGGGATTCGAAAACAGAATCATCATCTTCCTGAATAGTTAATATCAATATATCGAGATGCGGTAATTTTTCCCTCAGTATTTTTACGCCTTCAATTCCCGATATGCCGGGCAATCCTATATCCATTAAAAGAACATCCGGCGGATTTTTTGTAACGGCGGGAATTGCCGTCTCGCAATCGCCATATTTGCCGATACAAGAGTATCCCGGCGTTCCGTCAATAATTAGCGCCAGACTTTCGCGTATTTCATTGTCATCTTCTACTAAGGCAACTGTAATCATCGCTTTCCCCTTAATAATATTTATATAAAATATTTAATAAAATACCAAAATATTAGCAATTCAGATAATGTTGTCATTGTCGTCAAAATTTACAATTAGACAAACTGACGTTCCATTGCCCGGACTTGATTTAATCTTGAGCGCTCCGCCGATATTTTTAGCCCTGGATTTCATATTTCGTAAACCGTAGCCGGTTGTTATTTGTCCGGAGTCAAATCCTATTCCGTCATCAGTGATACAGATATTCAATTTGTGAGCGTTAGACTCAAACTCGAGCGTTACGGCTGTTGGCTTTGCATATTTTAATATGTTATTCATTGCTTCTTTAAAGATAAAAACAATATTACGCCGCCGGTTCATTTTCAACTTGATTTCATATAGTTGTTCCGATAAACCTAACATAAAAAATTTTATTCCAAAGCTATTAAAAAGAGTTTCGCCAAAATCTTTTAACCGAATTCCAACGTCGTACAATGAATTTTGCTCTGAATCCAATGTCCAAATAAAATCCCTCATACTTCCGGAAAGGTCTTTCGAAGTGCGAATCACTTGATTTAAGTAATTAATTGTCTCGTCGGGATTTGTAAATGTATTTCTTTTAGCCAACTCGCCGAACAAGGAAATTTTCGTGAATTTATTCCCCAATTCATCGTGAAAATCTTTTGACGTTTCCTTTTGCACCAATATTCTTTCTTCCGCTTTCGCCAGTTTGATTTTAGCTTGAACCTCTAACTCTGCGGCATATTTTAAAGTTTTGTAATGAATAAATCCGAAAATGCTTCCGATAATTAAAATTGAATAAAGGCTATACGCCCACCAGGTTTTCCAAAATGGAGGCGAGATAATAATCCCGACTGTCGCCGTCTTTTTGTTCCAAAATCCGTCATTATTTGAGCCTTTCACTTTAAAAATATACTCGCCAGGCTCAAGATGAGAATATGTGGCATATCTTCTATCGGCTTCCGCAAAAATCCATTCTTTATCATAACCTTCCAGCATATACGCATATTTATTTTTTTCGGGCGCAATGAAATTTAATGCGGTAAATTCAAAGGAAATCATCCCGTCTTTATAGGATAATTTTATTGCTTTTGTTTTTGAAATATTTTTTCTCAAAAGAACGCGCCCCTCGAAAGATAACCCAATCGGAACCGATTTATTGTAGATTTGAAAATCTGTAATTACTACCGGCGGAATATAAGAGTAATCCAAAATTTTATTGGGATAAAAAGAATTTAAGCCGTTAATTCCACCGAAAAACATTTCGCCGCTTTTGCTTTTAAAATAAGACGCGGTATTAAATTCGCTGCTTTGCAAGCCATCGCTAACATTGTAATTTTTAAACCGGGATTTGCTTTCACCATTAATATCCGGTTTTGGGTTAAATCTCGAAATCCCGTTATTTGTGCTCAGCCACAGATTCCCTTTTTCATCTTCCAATATACCATAAATTACATCGTCCGGCAGCCCGTCTTTTTGTGTGAAATGTTCAAAAGTTTCGGTTTTTCTGTCGAACCGGTTCAATCCGGCGCCGTTGGTGCCTATCCAAAACTCTCCCGTTTTGTCTTCATAAATAGATTTTATTCGGTTATTGCTTATGCTGAGCGGATCGTCCGGATTGTGAATGAATTGTTTAAACTTCCCTGTTTTTCTATTGAATCTATTCAACCCGCCTGCAATAGTTCCTATCCACAGCAAACCTCTACTGTCTTCAAAAATAACCTGCAATTCATTATCGCTGATACTTGCGCTATCGTCCGGATTATGTAGATAAACTGTGAAATCGCCCGTCCGTTTATTGAATTCAATTAAGCCGGATTTAGTAGCCAGCCACAACATCCCGAAACTATCAATGTACAAATCGAAAATAAATTTTATGCTAAAAGGAGAAACCGGATTGTCTGCTTTAATATTGAATTTTTCGACATTTCCTGAATTTTTATAAAATTTGTATAAACCGTCGCCTTCAGTACCCACCCATAGTATATTTTTATCAACATTATCCGGGCAGACGGCATAAATAAAATCGCTGTTCAAGCCGGAATTTTCGGGCATAAAATGTGTGATCTTGTTCAACTTCCGGTCAATTCTATTCAAACCTTTATAACCGCCAACCCATAAAATTCCTTCATCGTCTTCGTATATGCCCCGAATGCTCGAGCTGCTTAAACTATTCGGGTTTCCTGGAATACTGCTCATCAACGTAAAGTTCTTGGCTTGCGGATTCAGAATACTGATCCCGCTGCCCTCTGTTCCAATCCATAATAATCCCGAACGATCTTCATAGATATAGTTAATCAAATCACCGCTTATACTATGAGGATTGTTTGACTGAGTATTAAATTGCAAAAATTTTCCAGTCGTTCTATCATATTTGTGGAGTCCGTAATGTTCTCCAATCCATAAAATTCTCTGTTTATCTTCGTAGATAGCGGTAATACTTCCACTATTTGTTCCCCGGTCTGAATTGCCTTGTTCAATAAATTCGAACTTGATTTTTTCTTTATCGCGGGATAAATTTCCTTTTACAGTATTAGGTCTAATAATTCTGTTTACGCCATAATCGGTCCCTACCCATAGAATCTCCTCGGCGTCTTCATAAAGAATTTTTGCTTCCGATGAACTGATTGAATTCGGATTCTCCGAATCATGCAGGTAAGTCGTCCATTTACCTGTGTTAATGTCAAATCTATTTAAGCCTTCGTTTGTCCCAATCCATAAAGCGCCATATTTGTCTTTAAGGATTGCTCTAATATAGTTGTTGCTTATGCTGTTTCCGGAGTCGGAATTACGAGTATAATGAATAAATCTATTGTTGTAGTAATCAAATTTATCCAATCCTTCTCCATTAGAACCTATCCACAAAATTCCCTCTGAATCCGGGTCCTCGTATATTACGTTTAGCTTATTTGTGGAAATTGTACCCGGGTTACTTTCATTATGGAAATAATGAGTAAACTTTTCCGTTTCAGGATCAAACATATTCAATCCGCCGTTTTCTGTCGCTATCCAGAGTAAACTATCTTTTGTTTCGATTATTGATCTGACATAATTATCCGATAGAGAATTAGAATCCGAAGGTTTATGCTTGTAAACAGTAAAAGTATATCCGTCATATCTATTCAATCCGTTTTGAGTGCCAATCCATATAAAACCGGTTTTATCCTGAATAATACTCAAGATAACGCTGTTCGAAAGTCCGTCTTCGGGTGAAAAACGCTCAAATCTAACGCTTTGAGTTTGGGCGTAAAGTATATGTGTATTGATTATAAGAGCTAATGCAATAGTTTTGACCGCAAATAACATTAAACTTGCTCTATTTACTTTTCCCCAATTCACACATTTGTTTACGCAGTTTAATTTCTTGCATATATTCATGCAACCAATTTAGTGTTTTTCCTGCAAAGCCAAAAGCACATAAGCGCTTCCGAGAAGGCAGGCAAGTTTTCATAGTCGGTCAAGATATTTATTCAGGTGATATTCATTTTACTAAAAAAATATTTGTTTGCTTAATTCACAATTTTATATATTTTCGATTAAATTATTGGATTGTATGACCGAATCTAAAAGAAAGTATGATATTGCTTACGGAAGTTTTGCGTTTGTAGGAGTTACTTCGTTAATTGTCGGTTTGCTGAGTTTTGTTCCGATGGATACGGCAACCGCCGGCGGACTTGGATTTCTTGTTCTTATTCCTTTGTCTATCATATCTCTCGCGGCAATTCTTGTCGGCTTTGTTTATACAATTATTCTTTTCCGTCATAGGCGGTTGATTATTTTATCGCTGCTGTCAATTCTGTTCCTTATCGAAGCAGTTGCCGAATACGGTTCTCCGCTGTTCTATAGTTTTGTCCCGCTACTTTACGGTTTAATCGTGTGCGCGTTTTCATTCGCATGGTTCTTTGTACGCCGTAAACGGTTTGGAACGGATGTTTCATAGAAAATAATTTCACTTTCGAAACATCCGTTCGACAATTTTATTCCATCCTTAAAATTCAACATCCAAACCCATTACCGGAAGAATCGAGAGTTGGTAAACGTTATCGATTGTCCCGTCGGAATTATATTGATACATCGCGATATTTTTTCTGTTGTAAACGTTCTGCAGAGAAAGATTCAGAACCAAGTTCCAAGTTTGGAAATTGAACCGGCTGTTAAAACCGATATCCAATCTGTGATAGTCCGGATAACGCAAACCGTTAATATTATCTGTAAGCTGCCACGCGCCATCCGTCCATGCAGCTCCGCCTACTCTGTGTTGTTCCCGTGTTGTAAAAACTCTTTCGGTGTAAGGCTTTCCGCTTGCGTACCGCCATTTTACGCTTAACTCCATATCGTCTGAAATAGGAAAGATATAAGAAGCATATTTCAGCAATGCGGGAAGTTTATCCAAAGTTTTTCTGGCGTCTTTAAAACGCTTGCCGATAATAATGTTAAACACATAAGGGAAATCATATTCCGATACGTAAGTATTGCCCTCCATTCCAATTCTCGGGTCTTCCGTTTTAGTCCAAGTTCGAGAAAAACTGATTGTGCCGTAAATATCTTTCACTAATTTTTGCTGAAGCATAAAATCGATTCCGTAAACGGTTTGTTTCCCGATATTAAATCGTTTTTCCGAACGGAATGTGGGATCGCTTTGGTGAACGAAAGTTTCGTTTACCGGCAAATCGGAATATTTTTTCAGGTAGGTTTCCACTGTTAATTTTAATCCGTCGTCTAAAATATGTTCCACGCCCAAAACAAAATGCTGCGAGCGGCTGTTTTTCAGAAAACGGTTCTGATCCGTGTTATATCTGTCGCCGTAGGTCGGATACGATAGCGATTGATAGTATTCGCCGTAAGCAAAATTGATATTTGTTATTTGAGGAATTAAATAATACGACGCCGAAAAGCGGGGACTAAAATTAGACGCTTTACTGTATGTGAAAACATCGTAACGGGCGCCGATATTTAATATCAATCTGCCCGACAAAAGTTTCATCCTGTCGTTCACAAAAAGATATGATTTGTGCTGATTGAAAAGCTTGAGATCAATGTTAAAATCAACCGCCGGTTTAATAATCATTGATTCATAAATTCCGTTGTTATCGGTGTCATAACGGACGGTATCGGCGTCTATAAGCGCGGTTTGTCTGTAACCGCCGAATTTCAATTGACCCCCGAACTCTAATCTGTTTGTCTTTGAAATCGACCAACCGAATTGAGTTCTCATCGCCGATTCGAAATTATCGCTTTTGTTGGAAAATATATAACGGGAATTAAGAATTCTCGAATCTTGAATATTTCCGGTATTATTAAACTGTCGTTCGGTGTATCTGTATCCGAAATCAACCTCGCTGTGATAATTATTGGCGTAAAGGGTGATTACGGAATAAAGATTTTTAGACCAGACGCTGTTTAACGTAATTCCGGACGCCCATTGGTTCTGTTTTACGTCAACAATTTGCGCATCGACGGAATCAATTTGATTTGCTTTTTCTTTGTAAACGTTATCGGGTAAACCGTCGAATTTTATTTTATCGTTTCCGTAAATTCCCGACCATGAGAGCTTATGTTTTTTAGATAAATTATACATAAATCTAAACTGCGAATCGTAATAAATTGGAATAGCTGTAAGCCCGAACGCCGCCGCAATTAAGTCGATGTAACTTTTACGCGCGGAGAAGAGCCATGAACCGCGCCCCTCGTTAATAGAACCTTCGAGAATAGCGCCTATTCCCGCCATGGAGATATTGGTTTCGCCCGCAAAGGGAGCCGAAGTAATTCCGTCTCGCGTTTGAACGCTCATTACGGAAGACATTTTATCCCCGAATTTTGAAATAAATCCGCCCGTTGAAAATTGAATATCCTGAATGAGTTCGACGTTTATCATATTAATCGGTCCGCCGGAGTTAAATTCATTTGGATAGTGATTTGTGGAGTGCAATTCCATATTATCGAATATAGTCAGATTTTCGTTTGGGGAACCGCCCCGTACGAGCAGCTCGTTTGTCTGATCGTTCGAAAAAGAAACTCCCGCCATTCCCTGCAAAATCCTTTGAAAATCGAGCATAGAGCCGGGCGAACGGCGCACTTCTTCAACTCCGAGTGCGATAGCGCTTAAATTATTCTCGATTATGGCTTTGTCGAAATAATCCGCCGTAACTGTAACTTCTTCCATTTCTAATAGTGTCGGCGATAGTTGAATGTCAACATACGTCTCGCTTTTGGTTTGAATAACAATATCTGTTTTAATGATTGTGTTAAATCCGATTAATGATATTCTGGCTGAATATGAACCGACAGGTAAAGTGATATTAAAATATCCGTTTTCATCCGTCGCCGTGCCGGTATTTTCCAATTCGATAATTAAAATATTCGCGCCGATTAGCGGTTCTTTTGTTGATGCGTCGGTAACTTTCCCGGTTAATAATCCGGTTTGTGCAAAATTAACCGCCGTTAAAAAAAACATAATAATTATTATTTTCATTTTCATGAATTCTCCGTAAAAAATTGTTTAAGAATTGCGTCGAAAATTATATCATTTTTTCAAGAAAAAATTCCAAATATGACAAACGGTCGCTAATATGTGACGAAACGGAATTATTTTTAATAAACGGGCAAGTTTGTGACGAATGGGATTGTTAAACGGTTCCGGAAATTATTGTTTTTGAAAATTTTCTGGAAACCGGGACGGGAAAATCGAGTCCTTCGACGTGAAGATAAAGCGCTCTTGCGTTTCCCGATGTAGTTTTAACTTTATTCATATTTACAAAATAAGATTTATGGCAGCGGATAATTTTTTCGTGATTCAAAAAATTCTCTTCAATCTTTTTCATAGTGGTTCTGATAATCTCTTTTCGTAATTTTTGGTCATTCATAAAAAAGAGAGTAACGTAATTTCCCATCGATTTAATGCATAAGAAATCGTTAATACTAATTTTGATCGAGGAATTCTGCGAAACAAAGTTCAACTCAACGGTTTTTGAATTATCCGCAGAATTTAATGTTAGCTGCCGGTTAACTTTTTCGGAAAGCTGCAAATTTTTCATACGCAGTTTCTGCTCCAAATAGTAAACAAAAAGAACGCTTGGGAAAAATCCCACGGCAATTGTCATAAAAATAAACGTAAGGAAAGAGTAATCTAAATCCGGCGTGTTATCCGCGTAAATGAAATATATCCAATTCAAAATTGCAATAGGAATTATCATTAATGAATTTTGTACAAAACTCTTCCAAAGGTTCCACTTCTCGTAAGAGAAAAATTCTTTAAACAAATTCATGATAATAAATACATTAAAGAGGATTACGAAAGTTGTGATAAATCCGTAACCGCCGAAATAGAGAAGTTTGTTTCCCTCAAAATTATTCAGACCGAACGGCTGAAATATCGCGAGAAAAAGAAAAATAAAAGCTCCGAAAACAACCGCGCTTATAATTTTTTCCTTTGTCGATTGAATAATAGGAAACGGACGATTTAGTATTTTGTTCAGATTTTTCAAATAATAAACAAACCGAATTATTGACAACATAAAAATTACAAAATTTAATTCTTCCGTGCCGTGCGAAAATGTCGAACGGATATATTTTTTATCTTGGAGAATTAAATTTCCAAATATCGAAATCAAAGAAGACACCGCAACTTATTATGTTGTCTGTATTTACGGGTTTACAAAAAAGAAAATAATCCTTATATTAACTTCTGAAAATAGTTCTATGGAAATTATAAATTAAATTTTATAATGAATTGGGCTGTAAATATTTTATTGAAAAGAGTAGTGCGAATAAATTATTTAGAATAATAGACGGAGAATGCGATGAGAAGTTTATCTACTACACTAATATTTTTTATTTTTTGCAGTATAAGTCTGTTTGGCAACGGTGTCGGTATTGTTGATGCGAATGAAGGGGTTTATCTCAAATTGGTTTCCGGCGATGTTGAGGTGACTGTTGAAAATCAGGTTGCAATAATTAAAACCACTCAAACCTTTTTAAATAATCTCGGTTCGGAAAAGGAAGTTAAATATGCTTTCCCTTTGACGGAAGATGAAAGCGCAATATCTTTACGATGGAAGCTCAATAATCAATGGTTCGAAGCTTCATTCTCATCCACTGCGCAGGATACTACTCTGCCCGGCGGCGGAGGCGACATCGACCAGAATCTCAAGCAATATTTAGGTAAGACTCCTTTATATTTCAAATTTGAAGAACCGGTGCAAGCGGATTCATTAATTGTGGTAGAATTAACTTATGTTAAATTATTGCATTACGAATTAGGGAATGTGTTTTTTAGCTATCCTAACGATTATTCACTAATCCAAAATACAGCTTTGGATTTCCAGCAAATTACTTTTACAATTAATTCTGAAAGAACTATCGAGAATCTTTTTCTCCTTAGCCATGCCGCCGATTCTGTATTCAATGACGGTAATAATGCCTATATAAACTATTCCAAATATGAATCTTTAGCGGACAGAGACTATGAAATAAAATATATCCTTAGTTTGAGTGAATTAGGTCTTTTCGGATTAAGTACTTTTTTAACGGATTCATTGGTTCCCGATAATGCTGCGAGAGGATTCTTTGTGTTCGTTGCCGAACCCGATCCAAGTGATAACGCGGAAATCATAAATAAAGTTTTTACGTTAATTGTTGATAGGTCGGGAAGCATGGGCGGGGACAAAATAATCCAAGCTCGCAGCGCCGCTTCTTTTATAGTTCAAAATCTGAATGAAGGCGATAAATTTAACATTGTAGATTTTTCATCAGATATCAGCGCTTTTCAGCCAAACCATGTGGATTTTAATCCATCAAATGAATCATCAGCTTTGGCATACATATCAACTATGAATGCGAGTGGTTCGACAAATATTTCAGGCGCTTTCGATGTCGCAATACCGCAATTTTCAGCCGCAAATGATAGTTCGGCAAACATAATTATCTTTTTTACTGATGGACAGGCGACAGCCGGTATTACTAACACTGAAGGTATTTTATCCCATATTAATGATCTTGTCGGCACAACTGAAACTAATATAGCGATTTTTACATTCGGTATTGGCAATGATGCTAATGAACAACTTCTCACATTATTAGCGAGTCAGAATAACGGGTTGTCTGCATTTGTTGGAAGTAACGAGCTTGAAGAGCAAATCACTAACTTTTATCTTAAGATTCGAAATCCCGTTTTGTTGAATACTCAAATATCTTTTTCGCCTAATGTTGTTAGCGAAACTTATCCTTTTCCGTTGCCTAATTTGTACAAAGGTCAGCAAATGATTGTAGCGGGTCGCTATAATGAAGCGGCTCCCATTGAAATTACTCTTAATGGCGAAGCCTTTAGTCATCCGATTTCTTATAAATATCAATTATCTTTAGCTGATACAGCATTGTCAAGGTACCGGTTCTTAACGAAGGTCTGGGCTAAAAGAAAAATTGAAAATTTACTAATTCAATATTTCAGTTTAGACGCTGAATCAACAGAGGCAAAGGCTCTGCGTGAAGAAATTATAACTATCAGTATTGACTTCGGCGTTATTTCGCCATTTACGAGTTTTATCGATGATTATACAAACGTAGAAGAGAGAGACAAAATTAAAATTAGCGCTCCCGAAACATTTCAGCTGCTCGGGAACTATCCAAATCCTTTTAATCCGGGTACATCAATCCGGGTACAAATAAACGCGGATTTCTATAATACAATTTCAATAAAAATATATAATTCCACGGGACAATTGATTCGCGTTATATATAAGGTAATCAAAGGTCCGGGTGTTTACGATGTATATTGGGACGGACTATTACAAAATGGCAAACCGGCTTCATCCGGCACATATTTCTATTTGATTGATTTTGGCAAGGCTATTCTTGGCGGAAAAATGATCTTGTTGAAATAGCTCCATATAACGATACGAATAGAAACATAAGCAATTCGGCGCTGTTGAAGAAAATATTATTTAATAAATTTTTAATATATTGCTTTTGAATTTCTCAAATAGTACGACTTTGAGGATGAACGATGAAAGTAAATAATATTTTGCGATGCGCCGTTTCGGTTTAATATAAAAGATTATCCGCGGTTAATCTGAAATTCCGGTCAGCCGCGGGATAATAAAGTAAGGAGATAAAATGAAACGCAGAAATTTTTTAACGAAAGGAACAATATCATTACCGGCTGTTTTCGGCGGGATGACCGCCGGACTCCCGATAGATTTGTTCGGAAAAGATAAAAAAGATAACTCATTCTCCATTTCAATTCTCACTGAGAGTCCTGCGGAATTCGTGCGCGAAATTGAAGAATCTTTGAAATTGTCTGAATTTCGAAATATAGTAATAAGCTATAAAGAACATCAACTATACGGCGAGTTCCTTGCGGATATAGCATACATTAAAAGCGGTTCGCTGATTGATTTTTATAGCGCTTCCGATAAATTATCCGAGCGATTAATACGCGCCGCCAAGCTCCATTCCTTTCCGCGTAAGGTTATCGATCCGGCTTTAATTGTATTTTCTTCGGGCGGGGGCGGCGATTCGAAATCTTTCAACGTTTCGGTTGGAAATGAATTAGTAAACAGAATTCCGGTTAAAGCCAAGAACGGTATGTACAGAATAAAAGGAGCGGAAGGATTCGTCGATTTGGAAATTGAAGACAAATCGGCTCGTATTCATTCATCGTCGTGCAAACATAAAACATGCGTTGAAATGGGGGAAATTAAGAATCCCGGTGAAAATTTAGTGTGCATTCCCAATAAAATTATTATCTCCGTTTCGGGAAAAAGCGTTAGTCTGATCGATTCCATTACTTATTAATTATTCGAGATGAAATTTAGAATTTTAAGATACGCGCTATTTCTTTTTCTATTATTATGCGGTAAATCATTCTCACAGAACGGAGATCCGCTTTACAGCGTTTCGGTTACTAAAGTATTAATGGGTACGTTAGTGGAAGTCTCCGCCCGGCACTCTGATATAAATTTATGCAGAAGAGCGCTCCGTTCCGCTTTTGAGGAAATGAAACGGATCGAAAGCTTGATGAGCTATCAGATAGATAACAGCGAAATATCCCTTATTAATTCATCAGCCGGAATTCATCCCGTAAAAGTTTCCTCCGAAACATTCGGAGTTATTAAACGCTCTCTGGGCTATTCAAAATTGAGCGGAGGACTGTTCGATATTACAATCGGCGCGGTTTCCAGCCTTTGGGGATTCAACGGCGAAAGGGAAGTTGAAATTCCCGATTCTCTCACGCTCGACTCCCTTCTCAAATTTGTAAATTACAAAAATATCGAACTGAATTACTCCGATACGACGGTTTTCTTAAAGTTAAGCGGAATGGAGTTGGACTTGGGCGGCATCGCAAAAGGATATGCAATAGACAGAGGCGCCGCAATTTTGAGAAGCATGGACGTGAACAATTTTATTCTTAACGCCGGAGGAGATATCTACGCTTCTGGCAGAAAAGATAAAAATATGAAATGGACGGTCGGCGTAAAAGACCCGAGAGACCCGTCGGGAATTATAGCGGATTTCAAGATCGAAAATTTTGCGGCAGCCACAAGCGGCGATTATGAAAGATTTAAAATAATTGACGGCGTAAGATATCACCATATATTAAATCCGTTCACCGGCTTCCCCGGTAAATTGTCTGAAAGCGCAACCGTATTGGCTCCAACAGCCGAAAAAGCCGACGCGCTGGCGACATATTTATTTCTGCTCGGCAATCGTAAAGCTCTTGCTGAAAAATCTATCGACTTTCCCTTTTTGATAGTATCCGCCGAGGGGAAATTATACTACAATAAATTACTTAAACAAAATTATTCCCTTAACATCAATAAACCCTGAAGCGACATTTTAGAAAGACCTCAATCATTTATTCTATCAAACCCAAAATTAGTTCCCCATTTTTTCCTCTCGATAATTTTTGCTTTAAAGCAAAAAAAATAGCGTGAATCTTTGCTTACAGGCAAAAATATTCGTATCTTTTTATGCAAAAAACGGAGTAAATTGTGGAACGAAAGAGATATTTGGAAAATAATATTCTTGAAGACTTGAATGATAAAATGGTTTTTATCGGGGGAGCGAGACAGGTGGGGAAAACTACTTTTGCCGATAAAATAATATCCAAAAATTTCAGTAAGAGTTTTTATTACAACTGGGATTACGCTCCGGATAGAAAAAAAATAATGAGTTTGGAATTACCCGGTGAAAAAAGTCTTCTGATTTTTGATGAGATCCATAAATATCCAAAGTGGAAAACGTTGGTAAAAGGGATTTATGATAAATATAAAGAAATGTATAAAATAATTGTTACCGGCAGCGCGCGAATGAATATCTACAGAAGGGGAGGAGATTCGCTTCAGGGCAGATATTTTTATTACACTCTTTTCCCGTTTTCACTTTCAGAACTTAATTCATTTCAAAATTCCTTCGAACCGTTTTCGGAAATAGAATTTAATTCCGGCAGTTTTCGGGAAGATATTGACGCATTATTTCGGTTCGGCGGTTTTCCCGAACCGTTATTCAAAGCAAGTCCGAAATTTTTAAGACGCTGGCATTCATTAAAATTGGAGCGGTTATTTAGAGAAGATATTCGGGATACCGAAAATATTAGGGACTTTACCAATATGAAATTATTAGGCGATATGCTTCCGCTAAAAGTGTCTTCATCGCTTTCCATCAATAATTTGAGAGAAGATTTGGAAGTGAGTCACCGCGCGGTATCGAGCTGGCTTTCAGTATTGGAACTATTTTACTATCATTTTAGAATTTACCCTTATCGGTCAAAAAAAATACGTTCTTTAAAGAAAGAACCTAAACTTTATTTGTATGACTGGTCGGAAGTTGAAGATGAAGGCGCGCGTTTTGAGAATATGATAGCCGTACATTTAAAAAAGTTTGTTCACTATTTAGTTGAGTCGGAAGGATTTGACATGGAATTGTTTTACCTGAAAAATGTTGATAAAAAAGAAGTGGATTTTTTAGTTGTAAATAATAATAAACCCTGGTTCGCTGTCGAAGTCAAGTTAAACGATACGTCGCCTTCGCCGAATTTGTTTTACTTTAAGGAGAGAATAAACATTCCTTTTGTTTATCAAGTAATTAAGAAAAATGACGTTGATATAATGAAAAGCGATGTGAGAATAATTTCGGCGGGGAAGTTTTTAAGCGGATTAAAATAAAGAAACCGCATCACAAAAGTAATTTGTGGAGGTCAAATTGAATAGTAAAATTATGACTATAATTGCAGTTTTTTTACTCGCGGCGTTTTTTACCGGTTGTAAAGATGAAATTGTTT
>CAYNUJ010000041.1:0-19377 GCA_964400095.1 uncultured Melioribacteraceae bacterium | reverse complement strand
ATACAATACGGAAGAACCGAAGATAAATACGGCTGGATTTTTCCGGTTGAATAAAGATATCGGCAAGTAATTGAAAAAGCCGCTTTGAAGCGGCTTCAGATTGTTGAAAAACCCCGGTAATTTTGCCGGGGTTTTTAGTTTTATCAATTTTCCCATTAAACTAAGAAATATTAGAAAATTCTTTTCTAGAACTTAAAACTGAACCTATATTGAACTCTGAAAATAGTTCTATGGTGGATTTTGACTAAATAATTAAATAAATGCACCAGATATAGCGCTATTTTCTTCATATTCTGGTACGCAGCGGCTAATAATGCATGTTCTTCTACTTTTGCAAATTCACGCATACGAGCATAGCGATGTCCATGCAGTTGCTTAGCATCAGCAAAACTTCTCTCTATAGTCTCTTTACGACGCTGGTAAATAGCTCTGCCTTTTGGCTCCAATCTGTGTTTATTTTCATATTTCCACTAAATTTCCCTTCACTCAGATCATTTTTAATTAAAAAAATCAAATTAATTATTAAAAACCCCTTGACACGTGCGCACTTGTTCACTATATTTGTAGTGAACAATTGGACACTACTTATGAAAAACAAATTAACGGACAGACAGCGGGAAATATTAAATTTCATCGAAGATTTTATCGATGAGAACAATTATCCCCCGACTTATCGCGAAATTGGCGCAAAATTCGATATTGCCAGCACATTCGGAGTAAAGAGGCACATTGACGCGCTAATTAAAAAAGGGTACCTTATTTCGGGAAACAATACCAGCCGGACGCTCAGCATTGTTAATCACAGTCAAAATTCGGGAAATGTCAATTCCTTTACGGAAGATTTCCTGGAAATTCCGCTTATTGGACGTGTAGCCGCTGGTTTTCCTGTGCTCGCCGAAGAAAACGTTGAAGGAACTTTAAGCGTAAGCAGAAGTCTAATTGGAAAAGGCGGTACGGTTTTCGGTCTTAAAGTTCGTGGCGACAGCATGATTAACGCCGGAATATTGGAAAATGATATTGTGATTGTGAGCATGCAGAATGTCGCGAAAAATGGCGATATTGTAGTTGCGATGCTTGAAGGTGAATCTACTTTGAAAAGATTTGAGAAAAACAGCCAAAATATAAGGCTGATTCCTGAAAATGAAAATTATCCTATTATTAGTATAAACAATAATGCGGAATTTTCGATAATTGGGAAGGTAGTAGGTTTATTTAGAAGTTATAATTAGTAAGAGGTAATTATGAAAACGGATATTTTTCACGAAGCAATGAGTAATAGAAATAAGTTGGAGTTTTTATATGGTTTGGACAGAATAACATTAGAGCCTTACTATATCAGCCGTAATCGTGAAGGCAAAAAGGTGATTTTCGGGCGGGTAAATAATTCGCACGAAATTAGAATGTTTGAATACGACAAAATTGTGAATATTAAAATCCTTAAGAACACAAAATTTTTCCCCTTAATTCCCATTTATTATTCAATGAATTAATGGATTATCATGAGCATGTACAGATACGAAGATAAAGTTGACGAACTGATAAAACATTTCTGGAAGAACGGTTATATGACCGTCAGCAGAAAATTCGGGAAATATTTGCCCGCTCCGAAACCTGTCGGCAGCTATCAGGTTGACGCGGTTGGCAAGTATAAAAGGAAATATGTCTTAGGTCTTAATTTAACCGAAGAAGAGTTAAACGATTCTCAAATTTATTCCAAAATAAAATTTCTTTCTTCCAGAAAGACAAAATTCTCCAATTATAAAGTTACGCTTTACCTCGGAGTTCCGGCTGTATCAATTAAAAAAGCGCGCGCAATTGTCGCCACTCTCGGCGAAGATGTTCAAAGAAACATCAAAATCATTCCCTTGCCTTCAAAAAAATAAGTCAATTATTTTCCCCCATACATTTTTTCGGACACAAAATTAGGTTTGGTTTGTACAATAACTTAATTTGTTCTTTTAAATTCTATAGAATATTCGTCCTTGAATTTTTAGGGACTCACCTTTATTTTAGTAGGTCTGTTTAGAATAAAATGGAAAAAGTGAATTGAAGCTTACTCAACAAGAAAGCGCACGACTGGAAAAATTAAAATCGGCTGGATCTATTCCGCAACATATAGCTATAATTATGGACGGCAACGGCAGATGGGCTAAACAACGGGGTTTACCCAGAGTTGCCGGGCACAGGCGTGGAGTGGAAACCGTACGGACAATAGTTGAGTTAGCCGCGCAATTGAATGTTAAATATTTAACTCTTTATACTTTTTCTACAGAAAATTGGAGCAGACCAAAGGACGAAGTTTCTACCCTTATGAGGCTCATTGTTAAAAGTCTGCAAAACGAAACCGATGAATTACACGCGAACAATGTGAGATTAACCACTATCGGGGACTTCAGTCACTTACCCGATATTGTGCTCAACGAATTGGAGCAAGCAATGGAAAAGACTAAGAACAACACCGGTTTGGCGCTTAACCTGGCTCTTAGTTATTCGGGCAGATGGGAAATAATCGAAGCGGTTAAAATAACCGCTCAGGAAGTTAAGGACGGAAAAATTTCCCCGAAAGAAATTAACGAAAAATATTTTTCATCTAAACTTCAAACCGCCGGCATGCCTGATCCCGATTTAATGATTCGCAGCGGCGGTGAAATGAGAATAAGCAATTATTTACTCTGGCAAATTGCTTATTCTGAAATTTATGTGACAGCAACTTTATGGCCGGATTTTAAAGAACACGATTTATTATTAGCTGTAGAAGATTATCAAAGAAGAGAGAGAAGATTTGGTCTTATTAGCGAACAAGTTCGAAGCGGTGAAAATGTACACAAACCCGATAACGGACATTCCCCAAAAATGGCTCAAATTTAGCCTTATAATATTTATTTTATTTACTCAAAGTATTTATCCCCAGTTTAAAAAATCCAATTATCAAATTTTGGGGATGAGTGTTAAAGGGAATCTTTCCGCCGACCCCGCTACAATTATTGCTAACAGCGGATTAAAAGTTGGAACCGAGATCGAAATTCCCGGCGATCAAACAATTAATGCAATTAAACGGTTATGGTCGTTGAATATTTTCAAGGACATTCAAATTTCTATTGAGAAAAAAATAAACAACGGCGTGTTTTTATTGATTAAAGTAAAAGAATACCCGAGGATTGAATCCGCCCAGCATGTGGGCAACGACGCTATTTCAGACGACGATATTGAAGAAAAAATAACTTTCGTGAAAGGTCAAATTCTTAAACCTCAGGAAATAGCCAGAGTTAAGAACAATATACTTAAACTTTATTACGACGAAGGATACTTGAACGCCAAAATCACTCCGGTTCTTTATAAATATTTTGACGCGGATACGACCGACGATCAAATTACGGTTATCTGGCAAAACGCGGTTGACTTATCAGACGAGTTTGAAACCGAATACGATTACGACCCCGAATCTAAAGTAAACATTTTGCGTAAGGTGAAAAAACGTCAATTACTCGTTTACAAAATTGAAGAAGGCGATGAAATAACGGTAAATAAAATCAGCTTCGTCGGGAACAAATCTTTTGAAGACGACGATTTGAAGGGCGAATTCGATGAAACAGAAGAATCCAAATGGTGGAAATTTTGGAGTTCAGCAAATTTCAAAAGAGAAGATTTCGATAAGGATAAAGAAGCGCTTACAAATTTTTACCGTAAAAACGGTTACCGCGATTTTGTTATTCTCGGCGATACTTTACTCTTTACCAACGACAAAAGCAGGGTAGATATTCTTATAAGTCTATACGAAGGTCCGCAGTATAAAATTCGCAATATTAAATGGGAAGGAAATATAGTTTACCCCGATGAAGCTTTATCGGATAGATTAGACTTCTCAAAAGGCGATATTTATAATTACGAGAAGTTTAATCAGAACCTAAGATTCAACGAAAAACAGAACGACGTCTCTTCGTTATATCAAGACCATGGTTATTTAGGATTCCGGCTGGAACCTTCGGAAGTTAAGGTGGCGGAGGATTCCGTTGATATAATAATTAGAATTACTGAAAACAGCCGATTCAAAATAGGCGATGTAAGAATTACGGGAAACGATAAAACAAAAGATAAAGTGATTCGCAGGGAGCTTTATACTATTCCGGGCAGCTATTTCAGCCGCGCGGATATCTTCAGAAGTATTCAGCAGCTCGCGAATCTCCAGTATTTCAATGTTGAGAAATTGTATCAGACCGGCGTGGATTACAGACCGGAAAGCGACAGCACGGTGAATGTTATTTACAGCGTGGAAGAAAAGTCAAGCGATTATTTGAACGCGTCGGTTGGCTATTCCGGAAGTTTCGGATTCAGCGGTTCGGTTGGCGTAACGTTAACCAACTTTTCTATAGCGGAACCTTTTCAGATGGGCGGCGGACAAATTCTAAATTTCAACTGGCAGTTCGGCGTGGGCAGTTTTTACAGAACCTTAACCCTCGGATTCACGGAACCTTGGTTTATGGATACTCCTACTCTCGTGGGTTTTGAGGTTTTCGATACGCGTCAAAGATTTTTCTATGATTTGCGTCAGACCGGAGCTACGGCTAAAGTGGGAAGAAGATTAAAGTGGCCGGATGACTTCTTTTATATTCAAGGGTTGTTCAGATTCCAGTATAACGACGTAATCAACGGCGGAAATTTTTATGTTGAAGGTTTGTCTCGTCAATATACTGTCGGCTTTACATTAACTAGAACAGATATCGACAATCCGATCTTTCCTTCCCGCGGATCGAAAATTTCTTTCGTTTCGGAGTTATCCGGCGGACCATTTCTGCCCGGCAATGTTGATTATTATAAATTGAATTTAACGGCGGATATTTACAAACAATTATTCCATTCCAACCGTCTTGCATTTTACACAAGTATGAATATAGGTTATATTAAAGAATTAATACCCGGAACGCCAATTAATCCTTTTGAATTTTACTTTATGGGCGGCAACGGATTGGTTATTGCCACGGCTCCGTTAAGAGGCTACGAAGATAGAACCGTCGGTCCCAAAAACGCGAACGGAGATGTTGTAGGCGGAAGAGTAATGACGAGATTTACGGCGGAAATTAGAGCCGCGGCAGCTTTGGAACCGATGCCGATTTATTTTTTAGCATTCGCCGAAGCGGGAAATGTGTTTTTTAATTTGCAGCAAACTGATATATTTGATTTGAAAAAATCTGTAGGTGTTGGAGCGAGAATTTTAATTAACCCAATTGGACTAATCGGATTCGATTTTGGATACGGATTCGACAGGAAAAGCGTGGACGGCAAGGACTCCGCGTGGCTGTTCCATTTCCAATTCGGAAGAGGATTTTAATCTAAAACAAAATAAAGGCGAGGTATAAAGTGAAAAGACTAACTATTTTATTCATTCTTTTATTCACGATAGCGGCTAACGCTCAGAAAGTGAAAATCGGGTATGTTAATTCCCAGCAGATTTTACAGCAGTATTCCGAAGCTATTAAAGCCCAAAGCGATTTGGACGGTATTGTTAAAAAGTGGAATACGCATATAGACAGCCTTACAACACAACTTCAGAATAGATACGCGCAATTTCAGCAGCAATCCGGCGCCATGACCCCGCAGAAACAGGAAGAAGAACAACAGGCATTGGTTCAATTGGACCAGTTAATTAACAAATTTCGTCAGGAAAAATTCGGGCAGCCTAACGGCGAATATTTCTCTAAAGAAGAGGAATTATTAGCTCCGGTAAAACAGAAAATTTTGAAAGCTATTAAAAAAGTGGCGCACAGCGAAAAAATGAATTTTGTTTTCGATAAAAGCGGCGATGTTCTGCTTCTTTACGCCGACGATACTTACGATATAACTTTCAAAGTTCTTGACGCCCTTAAAAGAGGGAAATTCTAATTGAAGGAAGAACAATGAAAAAGACGGTAATTTTCATAGCGCTTTTATTTTTTACATTTAACTTAGCGGTTTATGCTCAGCTTAAAATAGGCTATATCGATTCAGACGCTATAATGAAACAGCTTCCCGACGCGCAGGACGCTCAAAAAAAACTCGACGATCAAATTCTAGAATGGCGGGACGAGTTAAAAAAAATGAAAGCCGAATGGAAAAAGAAATACGATGATTATGAAAAGCGTAAACTTACTATGAGTCCGCAGCGCAGAGACGAAACGGAGAAGGAGTTGATGAAACTCGAAGACGCTATTTCAGATTATCGTCAGAAAAAATTCGGGGCAAACGGCGAGCTTTTCAAAAAAGAAGGCGAACTGATGAAGCCGGTTCAAAATAGAATTTTCAGCGCTATCCAGGAAATTGCCAAAGAAGAAGATTTAGACTTCGTCTTCGATAGAAGCGGAGATATACTCTTTCTTTATGCTAAGGAAGAGTATGATATAACAAATTTAGTGCTCGATAAACTAAAATGATTAAACATGAAAATACAATTAAAAGAAGCCGCCGATTTAATCGGCGGCAAAATTTTTGGTCAGACTGATATTTCCTTCTCCAATATCGCCCGAATAGATGAAGCTCAGCCGGGCGATTTAACATTCCTTTATCTTCCCAATTATGAAAAATATTTTGCCGGTACCAAAGCTTCGATAATATTAGTAAAACGGGGATTCGAACACACACGGGATGATATTACATACGTCGAAGTTGAGAAGCCGAACGTCGCTCTGCGCAAAATTATCGCCTCCTATTTCGTACCGGAAATCGAACTTTCGGGAATCGATGAATCCGCATATGTGCATCCGACTGCCGTGTTAGGCGAAAATATTGCCTTAGGAAAAAATGTTGTTGTTTCCGACGGCTGCGTTATTAGCGATAACACTAAAATTTTTCATAATACCGTGCTGTTAAAAAATGTTTCAATAGGCGCCGATTCTCTTATTTTTCAGAATGTCAGCATCAGGGAAGACTGCAAAATCGGAGATCGCGCTATTATTCATCCCGGAGTTGTAATCGGCTCTGACGGATTTGGATTCTCGCCGGACGAAAAGGGCGTGTATCAAAAAATTCCACAGATAGGAGTTGTCGAAATTGGGAACGACGTTGAAATTGGCGCCAACTGCGCTATAGACCGCGCGGCTATTGGAAAAACAATAATAGGCAACGGAGTTAAGATGGATAACTTTATTCAAATTGCTCATAACGTGGAAGTGGGCGATAATACCGTCCTCTCCGCTCAAAGCGGAATTTCCGGTTCTACAAAAGTCGGGAAAAATTGTATCCTTGCCGGTCAAGTCGGCGTAGCAGGGCATATTCAAATTACCGACGGAGTAATAATAGGAGCTCAAAGCGGTGTGTCTAAATCTTTGAAAACTCCGGGAAAATATTTCGGTTATCCCGCTAAAGAAATGCGGACAAGTCTAAGGCTTGAAGGGCATTACAGAAATCTGCCGAAATACTCCGAAAGAATAAAAGAACTTGAAAATAAGTTAGCCGAGTTGGAAAAAAAATTTGAGAATAAAAAGGAAAAATAAATGTTAGAATTACAGCGGACAATAAATAAAGCGGTTTCGTTATCCGGCATGGGACTGCATACGGGAAAAACATGTACAATGACTTTCAAACCGGCGCCGGAAAATTACGGAATTCGTTTCAAAAGAGTTGATATAGGCGGCAGCCTGGAAATACCCGCCTTAGCCGAATATGTTGTCGATGTATCGAGAGGCACAACGCTTGGATTAGGCGATACCAGAGTTCATACCGTGGAGCATGTGCTTTCGGCTGTTGCCGGTTTGCAAATAGATAATATAGTTATAGAACTTGACGGTTCCGAACCGCCGATAGGCGACGGCAGCGCTATACCTTACGTTGAGAAACTTCTTGAATCCGGAATTAACACGCAGAAAGAACCGAAAGATTATTTAATAATTGATAAAACAGTTATGTATCACGAAGAAGACAGGCAAGTGGATATAGTAGCTCTTCCTCTCGATGATTTCCGCGCTACCGTTATGGTCGATTATCATAACCCCGCTTTGGGAAGTCAGCATACCGGTTTATTTAATCTTGAAAAAGAATTTGTTGAAGAGTTCGCCCCGTGCAGAACTTTTTGCTTTTTAAGCGAAGTTGAAGAACTTGCCGACAGAGGACTGATTAAAGGCGGTACGCTGGAAAACGCCGTTGTTATTGTGGATCATGACATTAATAAAGAGGGTCTTTACAGCCTCGGCAAAAAAATTGGATTGGAACATGAAATAACGGTTGGACCAACGGGATTTTTAAATGATAAAACTTTAAGATTTAAAAACGAACCGGTTAGACATAAACTGCTGGATATGCTCGGAGATTTAGTGCTTATCGGCGCGCCGATTAAGGCGCAGATATTAGCCGCGCGCCCCGGACATAAAGCAAACGTAGAGTTCGCGAAAAAGGTTAGGAAACTTTATCAGCAAAAACAATTGGAGAAAAAATATCAGCACGTTAAAAAAGAAGGAATTGTTTTCGATATTAATGCCATACAGAAAATATTGCCGCATAGATATCCTTTTCTGCTTGTTGATAAAATAACGCATCTCGAATTGGATAAAAAAGTAATCGGCGTAAAATCCGTTTCCGTAAACGAACCGTTTTTCCAAGGTCATTTCCCGGGTCAGCCGGTTATGCCGGGTGTTTTAATAATTGAAGCAATGGCGCAGACAGGCGGTATTCTAATGCTCAATTCTTACATCGATCCTACAAGCAAGCTGGTCTATTTTATGGGGATAAATAACGCTAAATTCCGTAAACCCGTTGTACCCGGCGATCAATTAATTTTGGAAGCTGAATTAGTAAATAAGAAAAGTAAAATTGTGATGATTAAAGCTAAAGCTTATGTAGGCAGCACATTAGTAGCCGAAGCTGATTTGATGGCGGCAATTGTCGATAGAGAAAATAAAGCGGAAGATAAATAGTTATGACTAAAATTCATGCTACCGCCATTGTAAGCGGTAAAGCCGAACTTGGCGAAAATGTTGTTGTCGGTCCTTATGCCGTAATATACGACGACGTCCAAATAGGAGACGATTCGGTTATTGGCGCTCATGCCGTTATTTACGACGGAGCGAGAGTGGGAAAGCGCGTAAAAATATACCAATCCGCCGCTGTTTCCAACGTTCCTCAGGATTTGAAATTTGCGGATGAAGAATCATATTTTTATATAGGCGACGATACCATTATAAGAGAATTCGTTACGCTGCATAGAGGAACCGTTGATACCGGATTTTCAAAGATTGGGAAGAATTGTCTTTTTATGGCATACTCGCACGTGGCTCACGACTGTATAGTAGGAGATAATTGTATAATAGCAAACAGCGTTCAAATAGGCGGACACGCGGAATTGGGCGATTGGGTTATAATTGGAGGGATAACTCCGGTACATCAATTTTCAAAAATAGGCGCTCATGCGATGATCGGCGGCGGTTTCCGAATTACGGTTGATATTCCTCCATTTGTTCTCGCCGCTCATTCTCCGCTTAGATTTGTCGGCGTTAACTTAGTCGGATTAAGAAGACGCGGATTCAAAAACGAAGAGATTATGGAAATTAAAGACGCTTACAAAATTCTTTATCAATCCGGTTTAAATACTTCCCAAGCAATTGAGGAGTTAAACGTTAAGTATAAAGATAATCTTAATGTGAAATCCATTATTAAATTTATTGAGCAGAGCAATCGTACGGTTCTAAAAGCATGAATTGGAACTTATTAATACATAACGAAGAGACGGGCAAATTTAATATGGATTTTGATATAGAGCTTGCGAAAAACTGTCCGGCAGACGAAGCATACTTGCGCTTATACCAGTGGAATCCATACGCGATTTCCATTGGGGCAAATCAAAATGAAACTGAGATTGATAAAGAACTTGCCGCTGCCGACGGAATTGATGTTGTAAAACGCCCGACCGGAGGACGCGCAATTCTTCATGCCGAAGAAGCGACTTATTCTGTTGTAATGCCCGTTAATTCATTGAGTTCTTCAAAAGTGATTTACAACACAATTTCACGCGCATTGGTTGAAGGATTAAAACTCTATCACCCGGCTCTCGAAGGATTGGAACTTGAAGCGATACAGCCCAGCTTCCCCGCTCTGCTTCAAAAACCGGGCGGGATGATCTGCTTTGCTTCAACGGCAAAACACGAAGTGAAATTTTCCGGCAGAAAACTTATTGGCAGCGCGCAGAGAAAAATGAATAGAACCATTCTCCAGCACGGTTCAATTTTATGCGGAGAATATCATTTGAAATTGGTTGACTATTTGAACCTTGAAGCTGAAACTAAGCTATCCCTCCGTACGGAGATGAAAGCGAGTACAATTTGTTTAAAAGAAATTACAGGCGGTGAAATTGTTTATTCGGATATTTACGATTGTTTAATTAATGGTTTCCGGCAGACTTTCGATATTAAATTCCGTGAAGTCGATCTCCAACTATTTAACGCATAAATTATTATTTTTAGAGGCTGATAATTATTGAAATTAACCGGCTTCTTTAATTTTGGCTGTTCGTAAATAATTATCCGGCAGCCTTTTTTAATATTATTATGAAAATATTTTCCATTCATATAGCTGCTTATATATTTCTATTTGTTTCTGCGGTAATGGGGCAGAACAATGAAATAATTACGCGCGCCATTCCCGGAACCGAAGTGCGGGATATCTCCGTTGACAAGGAAAATGTTTGGATTGCTACAAACGGCGACGGAATAATAAAATATAAAAAATCCAGCGGCAGATGGGATTCCTATTCAACAAATAACGGAAAGCTGAGCAATAATTTTTTCTATTCGGTCGCCGCGACTCCCAAATATGTTTTTGCGGGATCGGCTGACGGATTATTTATTCTCGATAAAAAGAGGAACCGATGGATAAAAAGAAAGTTCGCCCAAGGCGGTCAGCTAAGCAATTGGATACGAACGCTGAAATATGACAAGAAGGAAAACGCTGTCTGGATTGGTCGGTTTAAATATTTAACAAAATACGATATTAAAAAAAGGCGTTTTATCGACTACGATTTGACCCGGAAAAGTAACGCGAAAACAAACACAATTAAAGTTATTGAACTTGACGGCGATTCCCTCGTTTGGTTTGGAACCGAAGGCGGAATGCTGAGATATAACAAGCGATACGGAATAAACGACGCTTCGGCTATCACTTTTTTCGATAACAGTTATAACTATTTTTTAGGTCGGGGCGAAACCGTTTCAATATCCGATATCTTATTCGAGCAAAATTATATTTGGATTGGAACCGACGAATTAGTGACTGAGAGAAATCCACTGTATAATTTAGGCGGACTATTCAGATTCGACCGAAAGAACGAATGGATCCGGTTCGACAATGAGGACGGATTAACAGGCAGCGGAATTTATTCCATTGAGTTGGTTGGCAAATATATATGGGTTACCACGTATCAGTTCGATAAAAAATTGAGAGAACGATACGGTCGCGGTTTATCCATAATTGACAGAACGAATTTGACAATTAAGAAAATATACAATAAGGATATTCCGGAATTAATATATAAAATCTATTTCGACGGAAAATTTGTCTGGCTCGGAACAAACGACGGAATAGTGAAAATTAATTTAGAAAACGATTTAAATTATTTGATTGAGGAATAGAATGATTAGTTTTTCAGAAGAAAGGTTGATGGAATTACATCGTAATTTTGAGAATAAAAACGTAGCCGTCATCGGAGACATGATGCTCGACAGCTATTATTGGGGGGACGTAAAAAGGATCTCTCCCGAAGCTCCCGTTCCGGTTGTAGAAATTGACAACGAATTTTACCGGTTCGGCGGCGCGGCAAACGTCGCTCTTAACATTTCGAAATTGAACTCCAATCCTTTTCCGTTAGGTATAATAGGCAGCGATAACGACGGAGAGAAATTCAAAGAACTTATGGAGGAATCCGGCATTCCGTCGGATGGAATAGTTATCGACGAAACGAGACCGACGACATCCAAATCCAGAGTTATTGCCGCCAATCAGCATGTTGTAAGAATTGATAAGGAAAGTAAAACTGAAATTGACGCCGCAGCCGAGGAAAAATTATTCGGTAAATTCATGGAGATTTCAGGAAAACTTGACGCCGTAATTTTGCAGGATTATAACAAAGGCGTTCTTACAAAAAGTCTTATCGAAAGGATAATTAAAGTATGCAACGAAAAGAATATTATCGTTACCGTCGATCCGAAATTTTTGAACTTTTTTGAATATAAGAATGTAACAGTATTTAAACCGAATAAAAAAGAATCGGAAAACGCATTCGGCACACAGATTAGAAGCGAAGAAGATTTGCAGAATTTAGGAAGAGAATTAAAGAAAAGGCTCAACGCGAAATACGTTCTGCTTACTATGGGATCGAAGGGAATAGCTCTTTTCGGCAACGGCGATGATATTAAACGAGTTCCTACAAAAGCCAGAAAAGTTTCCGATGTGTCCGGAGCGGGAGATACTGTAATTTCCACTTTAACCGTTGCCCTATCAGCCGGAGCGGATATTAACGAAGCTGCTTACCTTGCAAATTATGCGGGCGGATTAGTGTGCGAAGAAGTTGGAATTGTTCCGATTGATATAGAACATCTGTTTAATACTGTGAGCGGGGAATTGAAAAAATGATTGTTGAAAATAGAAACGAACTTCTGGAGATAAGACAAAAATTAAAAGCCGAGAATAAAAAAGTTGTTTTTACTAACGGCTGCTTCGATATACTCCATGCAGGACATGTAGATTATCTCAATAAAGCCAAAGCCTGCGGAAATATTCTGATTGTCGCTTTAAATTCCGATCCCTCTGTAAAAAGAATAAAAGGAAACAAACGCCCGATAGTTCCCCAAGCGGAACGGGCGATAATTGTGTCAAACCTTAAAGCCGTAGATTATGTTACATTTTTCGAAGAAGATACGCCTGCGGAAATAATCGCTGAACTCATTCCCAACGTTCTTGTTAAAGGCGCCGATTGGGACGAAAATAAAATTGTAGGCGCGGATGTTGTGAAATCTAACGGCGGTAAAGTTGAACGAATTGAATTTGTCACGGATCAGTCAACCACAAAGGTGATTGATTCGGTATTAGAAAAATATTGCAAATAAAGTTTAATGTAAGGAATATGAAAAAGAAACCGAAACGATCGATTTACCGCAAAATCATCAATACTTTTATCGGAGTATTCGGGTTTCTTATATTCATTCTATTGTTGTTTTTTGGGTTCTCACAAACTAAAACTTTCAGAAATTATCTTCGTGAAAAATTAACGGAAACTTATTCGGAGTCGTTCAACGGAAATTTTTACGTCGGCGCCATTGAAGGAACGATTTTAACGTCGTTGAAATTAAACGATTTGTCTATCTCCACCGGAGAGGACACACTAATTACAATTAAAAGTATCGGCGTAAATATTAATCCTATCAAATTGTTAAGAAGAAAAATATTCGTTTCCAAATTGGAGATTGACGGAATCAATTTTTTCATGAAGGAAAACTCACCGGGGAATTGGAATCTGGAAAACTTAACCAAAATTGATTCGTCCGAGTCCGTGAGCGCTGCCGAAAAAGACTCTCTGCGGAAAAAGAACAAATTTCCGTTTCGTATTCAAATTGCGAATTTTTCCATTTCAAATTCAAATTTTCATATTAAGGATTTTGCTCATATTTCGTCCGACTCGGTTTATAAAATAATAAATTATAGCGATCTGGATCTGAATAATTTCAAGTTAAAGGCATCTGTTCTGGCTGATATAAATTCGCCTCAATTTCAAATTGAATTGAAAGAACTATCCGCGGATTTGAATACGTCGAATTTCAATCTGAAAAAATTATCGGGGAATATATTTCTTTCGGATAAACTCGCGCAAGTTTCCGATCTCCGGCTAATTACAAGTAATTCACAGGTAAAAATTGACGCGATTCTGGATTCGATAAATCTTTTTGAACCGGCTGAATTGAAGGATTTTAAAAATTATCCGCTTAATCTTAAACTTAAAGCCGATCCGTTCAACTTCGACGATCTTTCCACGTTTGTCGAATCAACGAAGATTCTTAAAGGAGCGCCTTCGCTTACGCTGAATGCTTCGGGCGTTTTCGGAGCGATAGATATCAATAAATTGAATATTAAGTTTGGAGATACTCGGATAAACGGTTCCGGCAAACTGAGCAAGTTAAACACACCGGAAAATTTGTTCATTGACGTTCATATAGTGGATTCCAAATTAAACGAGAGCGATGCCGTTCGTCTGCTTCCTTCAATAGGAATACCGGACTATGACGAATTTAAACTTGACGGAGTGAATATAAAGTTTAGAGGCGAGCCTACAAATTTCTTTACGGAATTTGAAGCTGACCACAAAGGCGGACATTTAAAGGTAAAAGGGAAACTGGATGTTTCTCAACCCGAATTAGTTTACGACTTAATGTTTGAAACCGAGAATCTGAACATTGATAAAATCATCCACACTGAAACCAATATAACTTCGAGCGGCAATATAAAGGGACACGGAATTGACCCGCAGGAATTGGCGGCGGATTTCAATGTGATACTTCGCAATTCCGAAATCAGCTCATTTACAATCGATTCGCTTAATCTCGTTTCGACCGCGGATGCGAAAATAATTAAGCTCGATCTTTTTTCTATATTCAATAATACCGAAGGCGAAATACGCGGGAGTATTGATTTCAATAACAACAATTTACCGGCTTATAATTTAACCGGGAATTTAACCGGATTTAACTTGAATGATTTTATTGCCGATAAAAATTATGATTCCGATCTGAATTTTTCATTCGTTGCAAGCGGTTTCGATTTGGACCCGGATAATATGACGGGGAACTATTTTGTTGAAATGAGCGAATCTAAATTTGCCGGCAAAGAGATAAACGATTCTAAACTGACTCTATTTCTTAATAAAGAAGGACAGCATCGAACCATTAAATTAACGTCCGGTTTTATTGATATCGATTTAGACGGAGAATTCGCGCTCGGTACGGCAATCCAGGCTTTATCTTCCCAATCGAATATTATCGGCAAAATTATTTCGAATAAAATTTATGAATTAAACCCCGCGAATATTTCTTCCGGTCAGATTCCGTTTCCCGAAATTCACGCCGATTCGTCGTCTTTAAAGAACGTAGAATTTAAGTATGGTTTTACATTAAAGGATTTCGAATTAGTTTCCCTTTTACTAAAAACAAAAGAATTCGACATCGCCGGAAAAGGGAAAGGAACAATAAAGAATAACGCCAAAGAATTTCTAATTGACGGAGAAATTGAATTGGACTACCTGCTCAACGCCGATAAGCAGAATCCGATTTTCCTATCAAAAATCAATTCAGACGTCCATTTGGTAAGGACAAATACGTCAACTCGTTTTGACGATCTTTTCGGCACTATTTCCATAAGCGGCGAGAAAATTATTTTGAATGACGAGTTTAAAGATATTTCGGCTGATATTGTTTTTAACGGAACTACAATATTAATGAACGCGTCCGGGGATTTCAGCGATTTGCTGAGCGCTTACATGGACGGAGAAATTAACATTACTCCCGGTAAGCAGTTGATAAGTATTTACGACCTCGAGTTAAATTATAAGAATAATTTATTTGTTAATTCGGACGATATTCATTTAACGCTTTCCAACGATTCGCTGGCGGTTGACGATTTTAGTTTAACTTCTTCCGAATCCCGAATCGGATTGTTAGGCTCTATTTCGCCTGAGGGGGAAATGGATTTCAACCTCGATATTTTGAATTTTTCCGGGGCGAAATTAACATCTCTGATTCTAAATAAAAGAGATAACGATTTTTTATCCGATATCAATATACATTCAAAAATTCAAGGAACATTATCCGACCCAAAAATTGAAGCGAAAATTGAATTCGACAGCGTAGGATACGGAACGGATTACTTCGGCAATTTGATAGGGAATTTGAAACTCAACGATAATAATTTAAATCTGGATTTTGTATTCGGCGGTATGAGCGGCGTTCGAAATGACACGCTTCTTTATTTAACCGGAAACATTCCTCTTTCGTCTGAAAATAATTCCGAAATTGAAAAGAGAAAATCGAGACCGGCGAATTTCAAACTCCACTCCAGCGGTTTCAACTTAGCCGCGCTGGGCAATCTGATTCCGTACACTAAAAATCTTAAAGGCATATTTACCGCCGATGTTCAGGCTGAAGGAAGTATTGACAATCTTATTTACAGCGGGGCTGTCGATGTTAGGGACGGTTATTTCAGATTGAGCAATAACAATATGGGATATAACTATGCCGTAAATTTAAACTTCGATAAAAACGAACTGATATTCAAAAATATAACTTTATCGAATAAAGACAATACGAAATATCCGGGAAAATTTACTGCTCGCGGAACGGCTAAGTTAAAAGGAATTCTGCCAGAGGAAATTTTAATTACCGGCAGCGGTAATTTAGCTGTCTTCTCTCCCGCCACAAGGGATGTAAATCAAAATATTTACGGTGATCTAGTTGTCAAGTCAAACGGCAATTGGAAATATATTTACAAAAACGGCAAATCCATCTTTACCGGTTCGATAGATTTGGAGAAAGCCGACCTTACGCTTGCGGCTTCCGGACAAACCGACGTAAATACCTCCGAAAAAATTATTTATCATATCAAAGCGGACTCATCCGGAATAAACCGGGAGGAAGTGAAATTCCGTCAACTATTGACTGAGAAAAAAGAAACCGAAGAAGTGAAGATAGAAAAATCGAATTTTGATTATAATTTTAAAATTAACATTAACGACGACGCGAAAATTCAATTTCTTCTCTCGAAAGTTTGGAACCAGAGATTATCCGTCTTGGCAAGAGGAAATTTGGAATACGAAAGCATTAATGGCGAAAGCAGAACTCAAGGAGCGCTGGAACTGCAGCCGGGGTCTAAGTTGGAATTCGTTAAAACTTTCGACGCAACGGGTAAAATAAAATTTGAATCGGAATTAGCGAATCCATATCTCGATGTAACTGCGGTTTATGCCGGAAGTTATAATGAAGGAACTGATCAAGCTCCCAAAATAATTGATGTGGAAGTGGAAATGAAACTCGCCGGCACGCTCGATAAACTTGGAACCAACCTGATGAAGAATCCTCAGAATATTGCCATTTACAAAGGCGCGAGAAGTATCGAGAATAAAATCCGCGATAACCGCTACGATATTTCCGATGCGATATTGTTTATCTACATCGGCAGATTGAAAGAAGACCTTACGGCGAACGACAAAAGCAGACTCGCGGGCTTGGGCAATACCGCGACGTCATTCTTGGGATCGGCGCTTACGTCTATTATCAATTCCGCCGTTGGGGATGTTGTAAGCGATATCCAAGTGGACCAATCCGGGCAAGCTACAAAAATTATTGTCTCGGGAAGATTTCAGAATATCCGTTACAGTCTCGGCGGAACAACTCGAATTCAGAATATTTCGGAAGCAAATTTAAAATTTGAATACCAACTTTTGCCCAACTTATTGTTCAGACTCGAACGGAAAGACCCGGTTGTAAGATCGTTCGGAGTTGAAGAAAAAATCAGCGAATTAGGATTAAAATATAGGATAGATTTTTAATGAAAAAGAGAATTAAAGCATACTTTAAGAAAAACCCCGGTTTAAAAATTAAATCAAAGGAATTATCAAGAAGATTACATTTAACCGAAGAGCATCAGTATCATAAATTAAAAAGTGTACTCCATCAATTGGCGGCGGAAGATTTTTTAGCCAAAGCGGGAAAACGTTATTTGCTTAACGTTTCCCACTCGGGAAAAATTACCGGCAGACTTGTGATTGTAAACGACGGGAAATACGGATTTGTTATACCGATGGGAATAAAGATGAGAGATATCTTCATCCCTTCCCGGTATCTTAATACGGCATTCGACGGAGATATTGTTGAAGCGCTTTTGCTCGAGTATAAAAAGGGAAAGAATATTGAAGCTCAGATTACAAAAGTAATCGAAAGAAAACGGGAAGAATTTATCGGAACGCTGCACAAATCAAATTCTTTCTTTTATGTGGCTCCCGACGAGGCGGCAATTCATCGAAATATTTATATACCCGAAGCAAAACTCGCGGGCGCAAAAGCCGGAGATAAAGTGGTCGTCGGAAATATTTGCTGGGATGATCCAATGCAGAACCCGGAAGGAATTATTACCGAAATTCTCGGTAAATCCGGCACATACGATATTGAGATAGCCGCTATTGCCAGAGAGTTTAATATTCCTTATCGTTTCCCTCGTAAGGTTATTCAAGAAGCGAACAAAATTCCAGAGAAAATTCCCGCTGCGGAAATCAAAAAACGTCTTGATCTCAGAAGTGATATTATCTTTACAATTGATCCGGACGACGCGAAAGATTTTGACGACGCTGTATCGGTTGAAATTCTGAAAAACGGAAATCACCTCATCGGCATTCATATTGCGGATGTAAGTCATTATGTAACCGAGAATACACAGATTTTTAAAGAGGCTCTCAAAAGAGGCGCTTCAACTTATTTTGTTGGTAAAGTAATTCCGATGCTGCCTGAAAAATTATCTAACAATATTTGTTCGTTAGTCCCCGGCAAAGAAAGATTGACTTATTCGGTCTTTGTGGAACTTACTCCGAGACTCAAAATAGCGAATTATAAAATTAAAAAGTCGGTGATAAAAAGCTGCCGTAGATTTACTTACGATGAAGCTCAAAAAATTATCGATACCGGAAAAGGAGATTACGCCGATAAAATCATTCTATTAAATAATATTTCGAAAAAATTAAGGAACAAAAGATTATCTACAGGTAGTATAAATTTCATTAGACCGGAAATAAAGTTCACACTGGACAAAAACGGCGCTCCGTTGAATATTCAGATTAAACAAATTAAAGAGAGTCATAATCTGGTGGAAGAATTAATGCTTCTTGCAAATCAACTAGTAGCCCAGACAGCCGGAAAGAGCCGTCCGGGTAAAATTTATCCGTTTATTTATAGAATTCATGATATTCCCGAAAGGGAAAAACTGCTCGAATTCGGAAATTTTGTTAAATCGCTTGGATATTCTTTCGATGTGGATTCCGCGAGCACTAAACAGCTTCAGCAGCTGCTCGAGAAAGTAAAAGGCAGCGAAGAGGAAGCGGTTGTAAATGAAGTTGCGATTCGTTCCATGGCTAAGGCTGTTTATTCGGAACATAATATTGGTCACTACGGATTGGGGTTCAAATATTATTCTCATTTTACTTCGCCAATCAGACGTTTCCCTGATTTGATAGTGCATCAATTGATTTTTGATTTTATCGAAAAGAATAAGAACGCCAGATACTCTGCACAGCAAATTCGCGGCTTTGCCGAATATTCTTCTCAAAAAGAAAGAGACGCCGTGCAAGCGGAAAGACTCTCGATTAAACTGAAGCAGATGGAATATTTGCGGAAA
>CAYNUJ010000040.1:0-19411 GCA_964400095.1 uncultured Melioribacteraceae bacterium | reverse complement strand
CGTAAACAAAATCGTCCGAAGTTGGGATTACCCCGTCGTAATCGGATATATTTACGTCTGCAAATTGCAACGTGCCGGAGTTTTGAGCTATCCTCTCATAAAAGAAGGGTTCTATTACAACCGTATCCGTTCCAACATTTGTAAATTGGTAAGCCGGTCTATCCTCCACATAGTTGGCGCCGAAATTCGGACTTGGGTCAAAAATCTTATAACCTATTCCCCCAACCAAATGGGTTCGATCGTCAATTCTGTACTCCAAAATATTATGCCAGGTATTTGTTTTTACATTTGGAACGAAAGTCCAATCGTCATCGTCGAATATATCGGGAAAGAAATATCCGCCGTTGCTACCCGAAGGATGAGCGGGCGCGCCGTCGAATTCAGTTAAAAGTACCGTAAAATTCTCCTTCAATTCTACCAAAGGGAGATTATTTATTTTTACAAAAGCGCTCATATAATCAACCCATGTAACCTCGGCGCGGTTATCGGGCGTAGTTCCCACTACTTTATTGGTAACATGTCCGAATTGATCCACATTCATTTCCAAACCTATCGCATTGGCGTTTGAGGTGGTGGATAATAAAACTTGAGCAGTAGAAAAACCGGAAAGCGTTAAAGTAACAATTAGTGCAATAATGAGTACTTCTTTTCTTAGTTTCATAGCGCGTTCCTTATTTATATTTAATAAAAATATTTAAATCGCAGACTGCACTATCACATTTAAGAGAAGTAAAATGAAAAGATGCAGAATAGATGAGATATGTGAATCATAATGACGCTAAATTTCTTCTTAAAATACTTTAAATTATATGTAAATTCAAGCGTTGGGCTGTGTTTCGCCGCACACTTCAAATAATTGTAATTAGCTCTTCGACTAATTACAATGATAAAATTGAAGTGATTTTTCATGAATCATTTTAGAAGCAATTCAACGATTCTCCTTCTCGCGCTTATGGGAAACTCATCCCGGGATTCCGCGTCAGATATAATTTCATCAATCTTACCGCTATTTTTATTTCCTTCCGGTACGAAAGCTTTGCAGATTGAAGGAATACGCATGATTTTTACCGAAGATAAAATTTTTACTATTATTTCTTCATCGGCAATTCCGCATTCAATCATTTCCTTAGCAACATAAGCCAATTCGTATGGATTTGTTTTTCCGTCGTTGAATTCGGACGCAATTTTATTTGTAAATTCATCTATATAGTCTGATGGAACATCTTTCAAATTCAGCCAAATTTTTTCCGCCCGCCTTTTACCGCTTTTCAACGAGGAAAGGAAATAGAGATAAATTTTTCCGCGCTCCATATTATTGAGCGATTTCTTTACTTCCGGATCGTCTATTTTCGAAAAATGAATGAATACGTCCTCTTCGTAATAGAGGCTTTGCAGAAATCCGAATCCGTTTTCATGGATTTTCTTTACTCTGCAGAAATCTAACGGCTCTTTATTTGTCATAATTCTTATTTTTTATCTCGGTAAAGATAAACATTTTAGTGTTTACTCTTTTGTCACAGTTAGTTATTAAATAAATTCCCCAAAACTTGGTTTATAAAATCGAAAAGATATACCCAGCGCCTCGTATGCTTTTAAAATAAACGGGATTCGAAGGTTCATCTTCAAAATATTTTCTTAATCGTACGATAAAATTATCAACGGTGCGAGTTTCAATTTCAGGATTTATCCGCCATACATTTTCAAGTAATTCTTTTCTTGTAACAATTTCATTTTTATGTTCTAGTAGGTATCGGAGAAGCATAGCTTCTCTTTGAGTAAGGATAATTTCTTCATTTCCTCTCTTGCATATCAAAGTTTCAAAATTTATTTCATTTTTACCGAAAGAGAAAACCGGCGAGATTTTATTGCCGTTTTCATACCATGCTTTTCTTTTAAGCATTCCCTTAATTCTAAGCAGCAATTCATAAAGATTAAACGGTTTTGTTATATAATCATCGGCTCCTAATTCTAAGCCCATGATTTTATCTTTATCGCTTGATTTTGCGGTAAGCATTAAAATCGGCATTTTGGGATCGGATTTTTTAATATTCTCTGCTAATTCAAACCCATTTATGTAGGGGAGCATAATATCCAGAATGATTAAATCAAATTCGGATTCCCGGAACATTTTAAGTCCCAACTTCCCATTCTCCGCCCAGTCAACAATATACCCCTCTTCTGTAAGATTGTATTCCAATCCGCGAGCTAAAGATTCCTCATCTTCAACAAGCAATATTTTCGATTTTGTTTTCATCTTATTATGCTCTATTTCTTTTATTCATAAAAATTAAAAATTTTTCGAAGTATTTATGACTGGGTTTCTTATAAACCGGAAGTTCTATGATAAACTCCGCGCCCTTGTTTATTCCTTCACTTTTAACGCTTATTTGTCCCCTGTGCGCTTTTACAATTCCCCTTACTAAATACAGCCCCAACCCCGTTCCCTTTACGTTTGGAATATCGTCTCTGTAAATTCTATGAAATTTTTTAAAAATATGTTTCTGTTCTGCAATTGGAATTCCAATCCCGTTATCTGAAAATACAATAATTATTTTTTTGCCCTCCGTTTTTAAATTAACGATGATTTTAATATCAGCCAATGAATATTTTATGGCATTATCCACTAAATTATCGATAACAATTTTTATTGCAGCGGGATCGATCAAACATTCGGCGTTTGGATTTCCTTTGATAGCAAAGTGTTCGTCGTCAAGTTTTAACTGCGTTTTTAAATCAATTAATAATTTTCCGAATATTTCACCGAAATTATAAACTTCAAAATTATGGGCAATTCTTTTTTGTTCGAGAGCGGAAATTTCAAGAATGGAATCAATTAATTTTTGAAGCCTTTTGGCGTCTTGCAGCATACTAACCACAAATTCTTTTTGCTTCTCTTTCGGAACATTTCTACTGTCGAGCGTTTGAAGATACAGTTGTATCGAAGCGAGGGGAGATTTTAGTTCATGAGTAATATTTGCTATAAAATCGTCGTACATTCCGGTGAGTTTTATCTGTACGCCTAAATTCCGCAACAGCAATGACATTCCCGCAGCCAGAGTAACTATCAATACAATTCCACCGACAAAGACGATAACATTGATAGAATCGATTGTTAATTGAGGCGTAAATTGGTCGCCAACTTTTTCAATAATTAAATTATTGGAAACATAAAAGTAAATCCATAATCCAAGCAGCCCCAGCCAGGCTAATTGTGCAAGGATAAAGATTGTAATATAATATACGAGTGTATTTTTCTTTTTCAAATTGCTCCGAATTTATTACTCGGCAAATATCTTATTAAAAAATATTATCTCCTACCGCCAAAGTTTTCTTTTACATTTCTTTTACAAACAATAAGGAAAATATAATTTATTTTATACTTATTCGTAATAAACATTACGGTATAAAATGAAAATATTATTAGTTTACCCGGAATTCCCAGTGACGTTTTGGAGTTTTAAATACGCTTTGAAATTCATTTCAAAAAAGGCTGCCGAACCGCCTCTCGGATTATTGACGGTTGCTTCAATGCTTCCGAACGAATGGGAGACAAAATTAGTCGATTTAAATGTTTCGCCTCTCAAGGATAAGGACTTGCGATGGGCGGATTTGGTATTTATTAGCGCAATGGCGATTCAAAGAGAATCCGTAAATGAAATTATAAATAGATGTAAAGAAAAAGGCGTTAAAATTGTAGCCGGGGGCTCTCTTTTCACAAGTGAATTTGAAGAATTTGATGAAATTGATCATCTTGTATTAAAGGAAGGCGAAATAACTCTTCCGTTATTTTTAGAAGACGTAAAACATGGGACGCCAAAGCATATTTATACTTCTTCAAATTGGGCGGATGTTTCAAAAACGCCAATTCCTAAATGGGATTTAATTGACATGAAATATTATGCCAATATGGACGTCCAGTATTCACGCGGTTGTCCGTATAGCTGTGATTTCTGTGATATCACGCTGCTTTTCGGTCGTAAACCGAGAACTAAATCAACGGAACAGATTTTAGCGGAATTGGAAAGTCTTTATTTACACGGCTGGCGAGGACCGGTTTTTTTCGTTGATGATAATTTTATCGGCAACAAAAGTAAATTGAAGAAGGAGGTTTTACCGGCAATTATTGAATGGATGAAGAAAAGAAAATATCCGTTCTCTTTCAACACTCAAATTTCCGTGAATCTTGCCGACGACGATGAACTGATGAAATTAATGAGTAAAGCCGGTTTTAACTCTGTGTTTGTAGGAATCGAAACGCCTAATGAAGATAGTTTGCTTGAATGCAATAAAACTCAGAACCGGAAACGAGATTTAGTTAAGAGCATTAAAAGGATTTACAAATTCGGTATGCGGGTTAACGGAGGGTTTATAGTAGGGTTTGATAATGATCCGATATCGATATTTAATCAACAAATTGAATTTATTAAAAACAGTAAAATCATTGTTGCAATGGTAGGATTATTAAACGCGCCTCGAGGGACAAAATTGTATCGGCGGCTTAAAAGTGAGAACAGATTGATAAAAGCCATTTCCGGAGATAATACCGATTTCTCAATGAACTTTATTCCGAAAATTGATTATTACATACTTATTAAGGGATACAAAACTATCTTGGAATCAATATATTCTCCCAAATACTATTATGAACGCGTTACTGAATTCCTTCAAGAATACATTCCGCCAACTCGAAGAAGCGGTCGGTTCCGCATGAGCGACGCCGGAGCCTTTTGCAAGTCTATTATCTATTTAGGAATAATTGGAAAAGAAAGAATTTATTATTGGCGGTTGTTCTTTTCTACTTTGTTAAAACGCCCAAGACTTTTTCCCGATGCAATTACTTTTGCCATTTACGGTTTTCACTTCAGAAAGATATTTGAAAAATATATTTAACTTTTTCGAAAGAGAAACTTATTTATTCAATTTATTTCAATAAATAATTTAAAAGGAAAAAACAAATGTATGATAAAATAAATATACCTCCTTTGAGAATAGGAAATCTTGAAGCGAGATTACCAATAATACAGGGCGGAATGGGAGTGGGGATTTCTTTATCGGGTTTAGCTTCGGCAGTAGCAAATGAAGGCGGCATCGGCGTAATTGCTACGGCAGGGATAGGAATGTTAGAACCTGATTTCAGCTCAAATTTTAAAGAGACTAATAAGAGAGCTTTGAAAAAGGAATTAAGAAAAGCCAGAAAACTGACGGACGGAATAATTGGCGTTAACATAATGATGGCTATTTCCGATTTGGACGACCTTGCTGAGATAGCCGTAAATGAAGGCGCTGACATAATTTTCCTGGGAGCGGGACTCCCGTTAAAAAATCCGGATATTTTACCTCTGGAACAATTACAAAAAGTAAACACAAAGATTGCTCCTATTGTATCTTCTGCGAGAGCCGCAAAAATAATATTTCAATATTGGGCGAAGAATTATGATTGCGTGCCGGATGCTGTGGTTGTTGAGGGTCCTTTAGCCGGAGGACATCTCGGTTTCAAAAAGGAGCAAATCAATAATTCCGATTATAATCTGGAAAAAATAATTCCGGAAGTTATAGATTCTCTAATATTCTTCGAGGAACAATTTAATAAAAACATTCCGGTAATAGCAGCCGGAGGCGTTTACACCGGAGCGGATATACTAAAGTTTATAAAATTAGGCGCAAATGGAGTCCAAATGGGAACCCGGTTTGTTGCAACATATGAGTGCGACGCTTCTGCGGAATTTAAAGAGACATATTTAAAATGTAAAGAAGAAGATATCATTATTGTAAAAAGTCCCGTTGGATTGCCCGGTAGAGCAATTAGAAATAATTTCTTAGATGACGTACTTGCTAATAAGAAAAAACCGATTAATTGTCCGTGGAAATGCTTAAAACCTTGCGACTACAGAAATGTGCCTTATTGCATTGCAATTGCGCTTACAAACGCTCAAAAAGGAAAAATGAAAAACGGGCTGGTATTCGCCGGCGCGAATGCTTTTAGAATAGAAAGGTTATTCTCTGTTAAGGAATTAATCTCAACATTATTAGAAGAATATAATATAGCATCGTTTAATCGGGGTGAATTGGTAGCCGAGGCTGAGGCAGTAAAGTAATATATCAAGTCGGAAATTATTTCCCCGCTTTTACTTTTGTTTCGCAAATTCGGATTTTATATTTTCCTTTATCGATTAAATCCGTTAGTTATTTACTCTTCCTTTTTATTATCTTTGCAAATTAAATTGTAAATCAAGGGATAGTATATGAAGTTCGTTGTGAAAATTATTGCGCTTGTTTTTGTAATTAACTTTGACGTTACGGCTCAAATAAAAGACTTAATAAATAATGTAAACCTTACCGCGGTCAAGACCGACTCGGTTCTTATAAGCGATATGTTTTACGCCGAGGAATATAAAGTAAAAGTATTGCAGCCGGAACCGGTTGTCGTTCGGTTCAATAATGAAAGTCGTTATTTGGTTTTTACTCCGGACGAGAACGCGGAAGGATATTATACAATAGGGCTGAATGTAAATTCGAAGAATGTTTATTTCCCGGTATTTGTGAAGAAACCTATCTATCACACCTTTTCCTTTAAGCATGTTAAGAAATATAAAGAACTTACTGTCTTCGGCGAGTTCAACGGATGGAACAGACATAAAGATTATTTTACAGACCAAGACGGCGACGGAATATTCGAAGCAAAAGTTGAGATCGATCCGGGGAAATATCAATATAAATTTTACGCCGACGGAGAGGAGATAGTCGATCCTAATAATCCCGACAGCATCAACAACGGCATGGGCGCCTTTAATTCCGTCCTCACAATTCCCGATCTGCAAAAGGATTATTCATTCCTTCATAATCTTCGCTTCCGTCAATCCGATTCCAAATCAATTTTCGAATATTATTACGAACGCAAAAATCAACCCGCTGAATTGAAGAATTCCGATATAATTGCGCTGCTCGATAATTATTTAATTGCCGATAATAATATTTCTATTTCCGGAAATACAATTTCTCTTTCTTTAGCGGCGGAAGAACTGAACGGATTTCATTTTATTCGCACAGCGGTTAATCAGAAGGGCGGTTCAACCAATATGCAGATGACCGCAGTTGAAAACGGAAAGCCGGTTTCAAACGGCTCTCAGTTCAATTGGTACGACGGAATAATTTATTCGCTGATGATCGACAGATTCTTCGACGGAGATAAATCAAACGATAAACCGATTCGAAACGACTCATTATTTCGGAAAGCCAATTATAACGGCGGGGACTTAGCTGGAATTATCAAAAAGATTGATGAAGAATACTTCGATTCCCTCGGAATAAATGTGCTCTGGATTTCTCCCGTTTACGACAACCCGAACAGAGCATACAGAGAATACCCCGTTCCTCACAGATGGTTTTCCGGTTACCACGGCTATTGGCCGATATCGTCAACCCGCATTGACGAGCATTTCGGTTCTATCGAATTGCTTAGACAATTGGTTGCCAAAGCGCACAAACATAAAATTAAAGTTCTGCTCGATTTCGTTTCAAATCACGTTCATAAGGAACATCCGTTTTTTAATGAACACAGAGACTGGTTCGGCAAATTGGAAATGCCCGACGGAAGGTTAAATTTAAGACTGTGGGACGAAATGCGCCTGACAACTTGGTTCGAACCTTATCTGCCTTCTTTTGATTATATGAATTCAAAGGAAGCTTTGGATACAATGACCGGCAACGCGCTTTGGTGGCTTAGAACTACCGGCGCAGACGGATTCCGGCACGACGCGGTGAAGCATGTCCCTTACGTTTTTTGGCGTGAACTTACGCGTAAACTCAAAAAGGAATTTCCAAATAAGGAAATTTATCAAATTGGCGAGACTTTCGGCGGATACGACTTGGTTAGTTCTTATGTTAATAACGGTCAGTTAAGTTCCCAGTTTAATTTTAATTTATACAATACCGCTCTGGCTGCATTTATCGATTCTAACGCTTCATTTATTAATTTGATTAATGAGTTAAAAAAAACAAACTCAATATATGGACCGCTTCATCTTATGGGAAACATTATGGATAGTCACGACAAAAACCGGTATATGGCGTACGCCGACGGCGATTTGGATTTAGCTCAGTGGAGCGACGTTGAGGAAGGATGGAATAATCCTCCGGTTGTTGATCATCCTTCGAGCTACAAAAAAGCGGAATTATATTACGCTTACATGTTCTCAATTCCCGGTCTGCCTGTAATTTATTACGGAAGCGAATTCGGAATGACCGGAGCTTCCGACCCTGACAATAGAAGACCAATGCGTTTCGGCAGTCAGCTCAGCAAAAACGAAAAACAAATGCTGAAAAAAGTGAGCGGATTAGTAAACTTGCGCCGCAATCATACTTCGCTGCGTTACGGCGACTTTCTCCCGCTTTACGCTGACAAAGACTTGCTTTCTTATATTCGTTCCGATCTTAACGAAAGAATACTCGTTGTGATTAATAAATCCCGAATAGATAAACGGCTGGATGTGAATTTACCTTCGATTTATATGGTTGATAAATTAATTGATTTAATCTCCGGAGATAAAATTTATCCCGAAAGAGATTTAACGACTATTGTAGTCGGGGGATACTCGTACAGGTTTTTAAAATTATTAAATCATAATTGATCTTAATCAATCATAATAATCAGCGTTCCCATCATTTCAAAATACCGAAATGGCGTTACATATTCTTCTCCCGACTTCGTCGTCGGGATTAGAATGACTCTAAGGAAAATATTTCGCTTAATAACTCCCTTGTATGTAACTGATGAGCTGGTCAATTTCATATTTTTTTTCGTCGATTACAGCTTTTACAACATCCCCAATTGAGATCAATCCGACTAATTTACCGTCGTCTTCAACCGGAAGGTGACGGATTTTTTTACCGCTCATTACCGCCATACACTCCTCTACTCCGGTTTCGGATGTAACGCAAATAACTGTTTCGGTCATTATCTCTTGAACCATAGTTTCTTTACTTGATTTCCCTTTAAGAATAATTTTCCGAGCGTAATCCCTTTCTGAAACAATACCGATTATCATGCCGTCTTTTAGAACCAACAGAGCCCCGATGCCTTTATCAGCCATTAGCTTTAACGCATCGTACATTGTGTCTTCGGGCGTTACCGAATATATTTCATTTCCCTTTTTCTCGAGTATATGTTTTACCAGTTTCATAAGAAAACTCCCGTATTATTACTATAATCATCAAACTAATTTCAATATAATAAAAATATTTTGATAATTCGAGTGTTTTGCGAATTAAATTACTTCCATTTTAAATATTCGCTTTCTCCGGTAAGTTCCTCAATCCGTCTCTGTATAATGGCATTTTTGTTACGCTGTCTTTTTTCTATCGATTTACTTAACTCGGTTATTTTTTCCCGCAGGCTTCCCAGTTCTTTATTTCTATTCTCCTGTTTTAAATCAAACAGCCGGTTTAAGTTTTCTCTTAATTGCTTACTCATAGCTTCGCGGTCTTTCGATCCGGCGTGTTTAATTTTTGCGCCGAGAATTTGAGTATAAAGTTCCAGTTCGGACATCTCTTTCTTTTTTGATGCCGCTTTTTTATCATTTGAAAATAGCGCGCCTAAATTTAATCCGCTTAACGAATAGTTGAAACGAGTTTTCCAAAGAATTTTATTGTACGCTTTTTCGTCAATTTGTTTTAGTTCCAGCATCTCTTTTTTTAATTTTGGCGAAAGATTCTTCAGATATTCCGCTTCCTCTTCTTTACTTACTTTGAAGAAATTTCCCGAAAAAACGGTTTCCGCAATTTCCGGCGGTTCGGGAATTTCAACCTGCGCTTGAAGGCAAACAGACAGAAACATTGAAGCGATAATTACCGATAATAATTTTTTCATTTTGATTCTCCCTATAATTTGTTTTCTTTTAATTCGTTTTTTATCTGTAAAATTTTATCATTAATCAGATACACCTCTTTAAACCACCAATCCGAATTAATCCTTCTCAACAACTCATCTCGTAAATCTTCGTTAGCAATAAAATCAATCGAGCTGTCTATTAAATGTATTTGTTCCGTTATCGCTTTATCTTCCCAAGCGTTGGAATTATTTTCCAATTTTTGTTTTTTGCCGACAAGCGAGAACAGCAGAAGCGAAATTATAACAACCGCCGCCGCCGCGCCGGCAAAAGTAATTTTGTAATATATCGACGAAAGATTTGAGTCTCCGTCTTTATCTTCGGGCGGGTTTATCCGATCCGAAAATTTATTCCGCGCTACCGCAATCATCGCATCGAGTTTTTCTTCGGAAAGTTCCTCACGTGAGAATGAATCCACTGCATCGGAAAACTCGTAGATTTCATCGAGCATTTTTGATAATTCCGGTTCCTTGGAAATCATTTTATCCCAATAGGATTTCCGCTCGTCGCTTAAAGAACCATCCTCGTAAAGCCAGCGCTCTTTCTCGAACAGGTCTATTAATTGTTTGCTATGCCGCATTTTCTTCGCTCAAAATTTTTTTAATTTTTTTAATGGAATAATTCATATGGCTTAAAACCGTATTCAACGGTTCGCCCGTAATCTCGGCTATTTCTTTAAATTTTAATCCGGCGAAATTCCTCAGCATAAATACATCCTGCTGCTTAAGCGGAAGATTCCGCACTGCGCTCAGAAATATCCGCTCGGTTTCCTTTCCGACTAATAATTGATGCGGATTCGCTTGACTCCGGTTTTCTTCAGCAATCATTTCAGGTTCAATTTCGGAAAACATCATTTTCTCCTTTCTTAAATAATCTATTGCCGTATTATGAGCAATTGAAAACAACCACGATGAGAAGGAATTCCGCTCGGAATAATTTGATAATCCGAGCCATATTTTTATCAGCGATTCCTGCATTAAATCCTCCGCGGTCTCTAATGAGCCGGTAAATCTGAATAAATAATTGTAAAGTTTGTTTTTGTAAGGGCTAATTAACTCTTTAAATGAGTTTTTGTCACCCTGCAAACAATCTTTTATCAAATTTTTCTGGATTATGTCGTTAAAAATTTTCATTTTCATATAGGTAAACGAAAAATATTTTAATTTATTGTATTGGCAAATAAAATGGCTGCACAACAGGGAATAATTTACATACCGGATATCAGCGGGTTCACTAAATTTGTAAGCTCGACTGAAATAAAGCACAGCCGTCACATAGTGAGCGAGTTGATGGAAGTTATACTCGACAATAACGTATTGGGTTTCATTCCGTCGGAAATTGAAGGGGACGCGGTATTATTTTATAAATTGGGCGGACCGCCGCCGTTGAAAAAATTAATTGAGCAAACTGAAAAAATATTTTTGGAGTTCCACAAATTTCTCAGAACAATTGAAAGAACTTCCGTATGCCGCTGCGGAGCGTGTCAATCTTCCTCTCATTTAACTATTAAGTTTATCGCTCATTACGGCGAAATAGAAGAGTACAAAGTTAAACACTTCAGCAACATTCTCGGCAGCGACGTTATTCTCGCCCATAGATTATTAAAAAATACGATTAACCTTAACGAGTATCTTCTATTAACAAAAGATTATATTTCTACACAGCCGGAAGAAAACTACGACGATCACTGTAAAAAAATAATGAATTATGAAAACTTCGGGGATGTGGAAGTTTCATATGTTTCCCTCAAAGATTTAAGGCGGAAAGTTGTTGTTAACCGGAAAGACACTTCGCATGTGCCCGAAAATTTTTCTCCCCATTTTTCTCTGCTGGTGGATAAACCATTAATGGAAGTTTATCAGCTTTTGATTGATAACGAAAAAAAGATGAATTGGGTTCCCGGCATTAAAAAAATCAACCAAGACGGTAATATAAACAGGATCAATCATACACACGCCTGCCTTGTAAACGGAATGGATATGGAGTTCACTACCCTGAAAAACGGATGGGAAGAAGACCGCATGTTCTTTTCCGAAGAGGGAAAAGTCCTCTCTTCTGTCTATTTTTACAATGAGTTTTATCTGACCAAAATTAATGGCTCGACGGAAATAAAATACAGAATGTCATACTCGGATAGAAATGATTTGAGAAAAAGCGTTGCGGGAAGATTAGCGCTAAAAGTAAAATATTTTATTTTTAAATTGATTTTTCTCGGCAGACAGAAAAAGGCGCTATTAAATTTTAAGTCGTACTGTGAAAACAGGTGAACCTAAAAAGTCAATAGATTCGCAAGTATTTTCCGCTAATAAGCGATATAAAAAATAGGAAATTCTTGACCGGAATTTCTTAATTTTACTGTAAAAATATTTTGATTGGAGAAGCAATGGTTGAAATACACAATCAAGCGCATAAAATAGTTATTATTACCGGCAGTATCGGCAGCGGAAGTTATACCGCTAAAGCCGCACAGTTGGTTGCAGATGAATTTAACAATTACGATTTTATAACTCTTGAAACCATCCGTCCCGAAAAATATGATATTTCTTTCCCCGGTTCTGCGGGCGGCAAAACAGACGCGCAATTGCTTCAGAGGAAAATAAGCGAAGCTTCGGGAATTATTTTAGCCACTCCGGAATATCACGGATCGTTCAGCGGTCTGCTGAAAATGACTATCGAAAATCTCGGATATCCTTCGGCTCTCGCCGGTAAACCGGTCGCTCTGCTCGGCGTGGCTTCCGGAGCGATTGGAGCCGTAAAATCTCTCGAACATTTACGGAGCGTCTGCTCTCACGTTGGAGCTCTCGTTCTTCCCGGACCGGTATCAATCGCGGCAGTTGAAGAGTATTTCGACAAAGAAGGAAATTGTACCGACCCGATAATCGAGAAGAGAATCCGTTCGCTCGCCGGAAATATGATAAATTTTCTTAGAAATCACATTAACCCGAAAATAGCGCTCGAGGAGTTGGTTCGACAAAGAAAAGAGGAATGCTGATTTATTATTAATTCAGTTCAATTTGTTTCAGCATATCGTCTGTTTGATTAGTCGGTAAATTGCAAACAAAATTCTTGCATACGTAAACGGTAGTAGCGTTCCCAATTGTCGAGTGATCTTTTGTAAAAGGCGCCAGCTTATAAAGTTCATTCCGCTCTTCGCCTTCGGGAATAAAAAGAACGACTTTATAAGGAAGATATTTTGAATTGATTGAACGGATAAAATTGTCCGCGCCGTTATCGCCTTCGACAATTACAATTTCGTTAGAGCCGAAAATATTTTCGGAATAGGCGGTTAAAAACATCGAAAATACATTGGGCGCGGAAGAAACTTTACCGGCGAACAGTTTTTCGACGCCGTCGATAATGGGAAGCAGATTTTCATCGGCGGTTAATTTATAAAGCCGAATCAAATTGTAATATTCAATTGAATTTCCCGAAGGCATAGCGCCGTCGTACAAATCTTTTGGACGAATGAGCAGTTCTTCCGCGCTGTCGGACGTAAGATAAAAACCTCCGTCTCTCGAATCGGAAAATTTTTCAATCAGCGTTGAGTTCAAGTTTAAAGCCGATTGAAGATATTTTGTTTTGAATGTGGATTGATATAGTTCAATAGAAGCAAAAATCATATAGGCGAAATCATCTAACGTAGCGTCAATTGCCGCCTCTCCGTCGCGGTAACGGTGGAAAAGTTTACCCGAAACGGATAAATTATCCATCACAAAATTGAATGCTTTCTCGGCTGTGTAAATGAATTTTTTATTGTCGAAAACCTTACCCGCTTTTGCCATAGAACCAATCATCAATCCGTTCCAATCGGTTAATATTTTATCGTCTTTATAAGGATGAATTCTTTTTTCCCTTATTTCGTTCAATTTGGATTTCATTCCGTTTATTTTGGAAATAAATTCGGCGCGGTTAACGTTCATTCGATCTGCTGTTTCTTCGAGAGAAGAACTTAAATGAGATATATTAACGCCGGTCTTTCGCTTTGAAGCTTCGTCAATAAAATTCCCATCTTCCTTTAAATTATAAACATTTATAAACAGATCGGCGTCCTCGGAAGGAAGAAACTCTCTTATCTCGTCAGTAGTCCAAACGTAGAATTTACCTTCCTCGCCTTCGCTGTCCGCGTCCTCCGCCGAATAAAATCCGCCGCCGGGCGAAGTCATATCTCTCAAAACATATTCTATAATCTCTTCGGCGGTTTTTTTAAATGCCGGATTTTTACCCGCTTCAAAAGCCTCGGCGTAAGCCCATGCAAGCATTCCCTGGTCGTAAAGCATTTTTTCGAAATGAGGCAGAAGCCAGCGGCTGTCCGTAGAATATCTGTGGAATCCGCCGCCGATATGATCGAACACTCCGCCGAGACGCATTTTGTCCAACGTTTTTTCCGCCATATTCAGCGCTTTTTTATTTCCGCTTCCATAAGCGTAACGGATTAAATAAATAAGATTATGCGGAGAAGGAAATTTGGGAGAAGACCCGAACCCGCCGTTCTCCTCGTCAAACTGTCCGCTAAAAAGATTAAAAGCTTTATCCAGCGCTTTTGCGTTAAGAACTCCTTGAGTTTTATTTGAGTTGTTCCGCTTAAGGAATTCGGTTATTTTATCCGCCGAAGCCAAAACTTCAGTCTTTTTATTTTTCCAAACTTCATCAACTTTTGAAATTAATTCGATCAATCCCATGCGTCCGTATTTGCTTTCTTTTGGGAAATACGTTCCGGCAAAAAACGGTTTTTTATCTGGCGTCATCAAAATTGTCAGAGGCCATCCTCCGTGTCCGGTCATCATTTGACAGACGGTCATATATATATTGTCGATATCCGGGCGTTCTTCCCTATCTACTTTAATAGAAACGAAAACGTCGTTCATAAGCGCCGCCACGGTAGAATCTTCAAACGATTCGCGTTCCATTACATGACACCAATGGCATGTGGAATAACCGATTGAAAGAAATATCGGTTTGTTTTCCCTTTTTGCTTTTTCAAACGCTTCTTCTCCCCACGGATACCAATCAACCGGATTATGAGCGTGCTGCAGAAGGTAAGGCGACTTTTCGTTAATCAGTCTGTTGGCTTTTTTGTTTTTTTCATGCATCGGTTTATCTCCGGTTCCGTTTGCCGTACACGCAAGCGTAAAAAATATTATCGGCAGTATTTTTATTGATCTTATCATCCTAATCCAAACAACCAAAAATAATGAGACACAATGTATTAAAAAGTAATGTGAATGACATAAAAAAATATTTCCGGACCGCTGTCGTTCAAATATTCTCAATTGCTTTGAATAATCGGCAAATATTTTATACATTGAAGCGACAATTTTGAGGATTGCAATGGATAACAGACAATTTGATTACTATCAGCGGCTTCGCTTAAAAATACGTCAGTGGGCATCAAAAACAAACGAATCCGAACAGGAATGGTTCGAGTACATTTTAGCCACGCCGGATTTATTTCACCTGCTGTGCAAACTGGCTGTTGAGCCGGAAATTCCGATAAAGAAAAGAATTCATCTTGCCGGGGCGATTGCCTATTTTATGTCGCCGATAGATTTTCTGCCCGAAGAAATTATAGGTCCCGCGGGTTATCTCGATGATATTTCCGTTGCCGCATATATTCTAAATAAGCTGATTAACGACGTTGACCCGAAAATAATTCAGAAACATTGGGCGGGAGACCGCGATGTTTTGCTATTAATTAAAAGCATTATCGCTAACGCGGATGAAATGCTTGGCGCAGGTCTTTGGGAAAAGATAAAACAGAAATTCGGTTGAATTTTATTGCCGCATAATCCAAAGATTGTTATCGGAGAAAGCCCTATCGTAAAAACCGATAGGACAAGCTTCAATTGACAATTTCGGGATTAAATCTCTTTTCTCTTTCGGCGGATTAGAAATTATATGTAAGCAAAAGCCTGAATAATTCCCGGTTCTCTTTATCATTCTTCTGCGCGTAAGCGTTTTCCAAATTTTTAAGCGTTCTTTTTATAACGGAGCTTACATTTGTTTTTCTATGAACGAGAGAATAAACGGTTTCGCCGGATATTTTTTTTATCCCCTCAAAATCTTCGGGATAAACAACCTTTCCTCCGTTAAAGCAATCTACTATCATCAAATTGCCCTCGATGTTTATTTTAGACAGAAAATGCCCGGGGAAATTGCAGCCTTCTATAGACATATTCAATCTATATCCCACTAACATATAAAGAGAACAGAGCGTAATTGGAATTCCTCTCCTCTCTTTTATCACATAAAATATATTGGAATTAAACGGATTGTAATAATCATTTTTTTCGCCGAAAAAACCTTTTTGATTGAATAGATATTTTGCCAGGTCAACTTCGTCGCCGGACGGGAAATAGGCGTTAAACTCTTCGGCAAGTTCATCCAAAAGAATTTCTGTTCTTGAAAACGCCTCTCCTCCGGATTGATATTTTACAATTAAGCTTAATGCATATTCAAGTTTTGGGTAGTCGAAATTAGTTTGAGAACCTGCGTTTACGAATGTTTTAGCGTTATTAATATAAGGAATCAGCGTCCAATCCTCTTTCAACTGCTTCCGCCGGTTCTCGTCTAATATCGGTTTTATTACGTGCTTCCTTTTTTCATCGAGAAGAGAAGAGAATTCCTCTAAATCAATTTCAAGATTATATCCGTAATTTTTTAACTGACGAATTATTTCGCTGCGGACTTCCCATTGGTCGTCGTCTGCCAATTCAATCAAATATTTTAATTCTTCTTTTTTCAAAAGACCGATAACAGGTTAATTTGTTTATATTTTTGCATATCCAAAAATTAAAATCGTTAAAGCGGATGAAAAAGTCAATCGGAAAAAACACAACGCAATTTGGGCGCTCATTTTATAATTTGTTGGATTTGACAATTTGCGGGCGATAGCTTAATTTACCGTCAATATTAAAATCAGATTTGCAATGCATGGTGAGAGCGAAACATGCATTGGAACGTTCCGTGAAAAATACAGTTTAATATAGATGAGTTCCTCTAAAAAGCAAAAATTGATACTTGTCGCTGCGAAAGAAGACAAAACCAGCCTTTTAAAGTGGACTCACGGAAAATAGAAATATAACATTTAAGCGTTAAATTCGATTGGAGCGTCGAATGAAGTGTCTGATAATTAATGACGACAAAAGTTCGTGGTCTTTGCTGAAAAGGTATATTTCCGCAAACCTTGAGATCAAAAAATTCCTTTTTGCCGAAAACGGAAAAATCGGAATTGAACTGGCAATAGAAGAACTGCCAGATTTTATTTTGCTCGATCTTGTTATGCCTATCATGGACGGATTTAATACGCTTAATTTATTGAAAGAAGAACCTTTAACGCGGAACATTCCCGTTGTAGTAATTACCGGTCAGCTTAAAAATGAAGAATCCAGACTCAAAGCCATATCCATCGGAGCCGATTCGTTTCTTAATTTCCCCGTTAAAGAAAATGAATTGATTGATCAAATAAAGAGAGTTTTAAAAGAGCGCGACCGTTATTTCATTCTTAATAAATACAAAAGAAGACTCGAAGGATTAGGGGATGAAAAGAAAATTTCCGATTTATCCGATGAATCCAAGTCTTACGTAAACCAACTAAGAACAAACTATTCCGAATTAATCCACGTCGGAGAAGACCTGCTAAAAGAAGTTGACGATAATCAAAAACTTTTGGAAGCTCTGCGTACCGAGGAAGTGAAATTCAAAATACTTTTCGATGAAGCGAGAGAGTTGATATTTCTACTTAAAAAGAGCGATTCGGATTATATAATTCGAGATGTGAATACAACCGCGCTTAATAAACTGGAAGCAAAAAAAGAAGAGTTGCTGAATAAGTCTATTTTTGAATTTCTCGAAGAAGAAAACGCTCCCGCCATAATTGAAGAACTGCTGCTGGATAAAAATAAAAACGCTTTCCTCACGCATAAAACCTCCGGAGGGAACATCGTGGAAGTTGAAATACACATACATAAAATTGTTATTTCAGAAGAGGAAATTATCTATTTAACCGAGCGCGATATAACTATCGAAAATAAATTGCTGGAAACTATTAAAAAATTATCGAGAGTTGTGGAAGAAAGCCCGGTGTCTATAATTATTACCGATACTTCGGGAAATTTTGAATATATCAATAATTATTTCACCGAATTAACCGGATACGAATTTAGCGATGTAAAAGGAAAATCGACCCGGCTGCTGAAATCAGGCTTTCATTCACCGGAAATTTATACTGAGCTTTGGAGGATAATTAATGGCGGAGACGTTTGGTTCGGAGAGTTAAAAAACAAAAAGAAAAACGGAGAATTTTATTGGGAGTCGCTGATTATATCGCCCATAGCGGATAAGGACGGAGTAATCACAAATTTCGTTTCTATCGGTCAGGATATAACGGAAAAGAAAAAGCTTGTTGACGAACTCAAAAAAGCACGAGAAGAGGCCGAAAAAGCAAATATGTTAAAAAGCGAATTTGTAGCGATGATCTCTCACGAAATAAGAACGCCGGTAAATGTTATGGTAAACTACGCCAATCTTCTGCTCGAGGAATTTATTGATAACTCCAGCGAACTTGCAATGCTCAGCAGAGAAGGCATTCAAACCGCGGGAAACCGGCTGATAAAAACCGTTGAATTACTCCTCAACTTATCTATGATTGAAACCGGCAATGTTGAATTGGATATAAAGAAAAATGACTTGGCTGAAATAATAGATGAAATTAAAAAAGAATTTCAGAATCAAGCTGCGGATAAAGGACTTAAACTCAGTACGGACATCTTAACCGAAAATACGATTTCTTTATGCGATAAATATTCGATTGTGCAAATTCTATCGAACCTTTTGGATAACGCGATTAAATTTACTGAAGAAGGTAATGTCTCAATAAAATTATACCAAAACAAAAAAGGTAAAAAGGTTATCAGCGTTGAAGACACCGGAATAGGGATTGACAAGGCTGAATTGAAAAATATTTTCAATCCGTTCTGGCAGGCGCATCGCGGTTATACACGCGACTTTGACGGACTTGGACTCGGGTTGTCGGTTGTAAAAAAATACTGCGACGCGAATGATTTGTCGATTTCCGTAATATCTCATAAAGGAAAAGGAAGTATTTTTTCCATCGAATTCAATAATTAGCGACATGAGTTAAGCAAACCGTCATTCAAAGTGAAGCGACGAGATCTGTTGTACTGTCTCATAAAACTAAAATTATTCAGACATTCGACAGTTTTCCCGCCAAGGACAGATAAACCGAGTCGCTCCGGTCCTTGCAATACCGGCAAAAGTACGGTCATTCCGAGTTTCCAATAAAGCCATTTGCCTTTATTCAAAAAGAAAGTGACTATACTATAATTTCTACTTTTCTCAAAATTTCAATATCCCGTTTTTAGTCTATATTCGAACTTTATAAAAGCGGTCATCGGCAGCGAAGCGAAGCATCTTTTTTGCTTTTGCTTAATAGATTCTTCGTCCCCAAAAACGAGACTCAGAATGACAACATTCCTCTGACTTTTGAAACAATTCAAAGAAACCAAATA
>CAYNUJ010000039.1:16334-19749 GCA_964400095.1 uncultured Melioribacteraceae bacterium | reverse complement strand
CTCCAATCCGCGACGGCGGAGATAATATAATCGGCTACGAACCTCAGAAGAAAATCGAGCCGCGGGTTTCGTTCGTTTATCCTTTTAATTTATAAGCGTATTCGACTTACAATTCGCATAAATAATTGAATAAAGCCGGGCGGAAGTTCGGCTTTTCTATTTTAGGGCGGGATTCTTGAATGGATGGCTGGATGAATGGATGACCGCTCAATCATACATCCATACAGAAATCTGTTTTACTAAAGATTCTCTTTTTACCGCGGAGACGCAGAGGCGCAGAGGAATATTGAACACTGATGAAACAGATTGAACGGATATACACGAATGGGAAAAAAGCAATTCAGTCGTTTAACAATTCAGCAGCAAATTTCCGCAGAAAGGTTTTGTCTATTTTAGAACTTCTTTATTCGCGTAACTTGTCCCAATGTTTTTTATCGGGATTCGCGGCTTTCCCATTTCACCTCAGAGACGGTTAAATTTGGATGATTGGATGATTGGATGATTGGATGATTGTTTGCAGAACGCTGTGCGATTGATTGGATGATAGTTCGCCGACGGCGTCTTGGACATCATACTTATAACAAAGGGAAAAGCCCGTCATAGTCTCTCCGAAAAAGAAAAAGTCCGTCATTGCGAATCCGGCGGATGCCGGATGAAGCAATCTATTGCATAGTTCGCAAAACTCAAAATTGTGTAGTTGTACACAGATTACCGAGTTGTTTCGTTCCTTTCAATGACGGTGAAATAGTATGAATGATTTATTCTTGCCGTCATTTCGACGATCCCGACGTTTTTTGTCGGGAGAGGAGAAATCTGTTTTGCTAAAGATTCCCTTTTTACCGCGGAGACGCAAAGACGCGGGGAAAAATAGACCGCAGATGATGCGGAGCGAACGGATTTACACGGAGAGGAACAATTACAATTAGAAATTAAAAATTAAAAACTGAAAATTAGAAATTTAAAATGAAGAATGATGTCGGTTGATTTTGGGATGACCGCTCAATCATACATCCATACAGCCATACAAGAACTCTACATTCTGACTGTCGAAGGACGCGGATTGAACAGATATACACGAATGGGAAAAAAGCAATTCAACCGTTTAACAATTCAGCAGTTAATTTCCTTTGCATTTTATCCTTACGTGCTTTTGTGCCCTCTGTGGTTAGACGAGATTCTCGCCTAAGTACAGAAAACGCAAAGGAAAGTTAAAAAAAGTAATCAAAATGTTTTTCCGGTAAATAAATTTTTACTATTTTTCGCACTTAAAATAAAATACTTGAATATCTTATCATCTTTTATTTTATAAGAATTTATCATCTTGATTTTGGTGATTACTAAAACTATTTTTTGTACTCAATATTAAAGAATAAAGGTATGTTGCTAACAGAGTTCGGTAAAATTTTTGTATTCTTTTTATTAGCTGCGGCGTTTGTAGGAATAGCAATTGTAGCCTCAAAATTGTTAGCTCCCAAAAGACCAACCAAAGAAAAACTTAAAATTTACGAATGCGGCGAAGACGCGCTCGGTTCTCCCTGGGTCCAATTCAACATTCGTTTTTACGTTGTGGCTCTTATATTTTTAATTTTCGACGTGGAAGTTGTTCTGTTATTTCCCTGGGCGCTTACCTATAAGGAATCCGGCTGGTATGGATTTTTAGTCGGAATAATATTCCTCGTCATACTCGGAATAGGAATGGCGTACGAATGGCGGAAAGGGGACCTCGAATGGGAGAGACCGCGCCCGAAGCCTCCGGTGTTAAAAGACCTTAAAAAACAAAATAATGAAAAAGTCGGAACGGTAGCTTAGAATATGGGATTTCTCGATAAAGAATTTACTGAAAGTAATATTGTTGTAGCCAAAGCCGAAGACTTGTTCAATTGGGCAAGACTATCTTCGCTGTGGCAGTTAGGATTCGGACTCGCGTGCTGCGCGATAGAAATGATGGCGACTTCTGCGTCGCATTACGATTTCGACAGATTCGGAGTTATTCCCCGTCCCTCGCCTCGTCAATCGGATATCATTATTATTTCCGGAACTGTAACTCTCAAAATGGCGATTCGTATAAAAAGATTATACGAGCAGATGCCCGACCCGAAATACATTATTTCTATGGGAAGCTGCGCTAACTGCGGAGGACCTTATTGGAAACACGGATATCACGTGCTTAAAGGAGTTGACAGAGTTATTCCGGTTGACGTTTATGTGCCGGGATGCCCGCCTCGCCCGGAAGCTTTGCTGGAAGGATTGTTAAAACTTCAAGATAAAATTAGAAAAGAAACTCTTAGGAGTAAAAAAGCATGAAAACTCCGGAAGAAATTTTTGATATAATTAAAGAAAAATTCGGCGACTCGGTAATAAATCTGGAAACCGAGTTGCCCGTTGATAAAATTATTTCAGCCGATCCGTTAAAAATAGATCAAATCGGTCATTTTCTGCACGACGCGGAAGAACTGCGGTTCGACGCGCTGATGAATTTATCCGGAATCGACGACGCGAACGGAGAAAAAATTCAATCCGAAGACGGCTCCGAAGAAATTAAAGGCGGAACTTTAAGCGTTTATTATCATCTTCATTCGACTGTTTTGAAGCATAAAGTTGCCATTCGCGTTTCGGCTCCGAGAGAAAATCCCGAAGTTAATTCCGTTTCCGGCGTTTGGCTTACGGCTAACTGGCACGAAAGGGAAGCGTATGATATGTACGGGATTAAATTTTTGAATCACCCGGATTTGAGAAGAATTTTGATGCCTTACGATTGGCCGGACGTTTATCCTCTGAGGAAGGATTATAAGAGTCCGGAATTTTACCACGGAATGAAAATACCTTATTGAGTGAATTGATATGGCAGTTAAAACCGAAAAGATGATATTGAATATGGGACCTCAGCATCCGTCAACGCACGGAGTTCTAAGGTTAGAAGTCGAACTTGAAGGCGAATTGGTTAAAAACGTAATTCCTCATCTCGGGTATCTGCACCGCTGTTTCGAAAAACACGCGGAAGCATGCACTTATCCGCAGGTAATTCCTTATACCGACAGAATGGATTATTTGGCTTCGATGTACAATAATTTCGGATATGTAATAGCTGTCGAACGCCTCATGGGAATTGAAATTCCCGAAAGAGTTGAGTACATCCGCGTAATTATGGGCGAATTGCAGCGAATTGCGTCTCACCTTGTAGCTCTCGGAACGTACGGAGTTGATATTGGCGCGTTTACTCCTTTCCTTTTCTGTTTCCGCGACCGCGAGCATATTCTCGATCTTTTCGAAATGACATGCGGCGCCCGTTTGCTCTATAATTATATGTGGGTCGGCGGAGTTTCACACGATATTACGCCGGATTTTATTAGAAAAACAAAGGAATTCATTCCATACTTTCGTCCGAAAATTAAAGAACTGAACGATCTGCTCACAT
>CAYNUJ010000039.1:0-16234 GCA_964400095.1 uncultured Melioribacteraceae bacterium | reverse complement strand
GAATTCATTCCATACTTTCGTCCGAAAATTAAAGAACTGAACGATCTGCTCACATTCAATAAAATATTTATCGAAAGAACCGCGGATATCGGAGTTCTGCCTTTAGATACGGCAATTAACTACGGCATTACCGGACCCATGCTTCGCGCGAGCGGCATGGAATTCGACTTGAGAAAAGACGATCCTTATTCGATTTACGACAGATTCGATTTTGATATCCCAACCGGCAAAGGCGAAATGGGTACAGTCGGCGATTGCTGGGATAGATACTGGGTACGCATAGTTGAAATGGAGCAGAGTTTAAGAATTATTGAGCAGGCGATCGATAATATTCCCGAAGGGGACGTTCATTCAGCCGTACCGAGAAGAATTAAACCTCCGAAAGGTACAATTTATTCGAGAGTTGAAAATCCGAAAGGGGAATTGGGCTATTTTATTATTTCGGACGGAAGCGTAAATCCTTTCAGAATAAAAGTGCGCGCTCCTTCGTTTGTGAATCTTCAAGTTTTACCCGAATTGTGCAAAGGTCATCTCGTTGCCGATATCATTGCGATACTTGGCAGCACAGATATTGTATTAGGAGAAGTGGATAGATAATGTACGAAATATTAAATAATTTATTCGGCAATGAAATATTAGCGATGTTCGTTTCGGCAATGCTGCCGCTGTTTCTTTTTATTCTGCCGTTCGCGTTATTCGCGGTATTATTAGAAAGGAAAGTCTCGGCTCATATGCAGGATCGCCTCGGACCGATGCGCGTCGGTTATCACGGAGTTCTGCAGACCGTGGCGGATATACTCAAACTTTTGCAGAAGGAAGACATTGTTGCCGACAGCACGGATAAACCGCTTTTTAATTTAGCTCCTTTTGTTGTGTTTGTCGGTAGTTTCGCGGCTTTCGCGGCAATTCCGTTCAGCGGTAAATATATCGGTTCTTCGGTTGACGTTGGATTGTTTTATATTATTGCCGTTTCCAGCATTGTTGTGGCGGGAATCTTAATGGCGGGCTGGGCGAGTAATAACAAATATTCGCTTCTCGGCGCTATGCGTTCGGCGGCTCAAATTATTTCCTACGAAATTCCAACCGCCCTTGTAATTCTTTCTATTGTGATGTTTGCCGGAACGCTTAATTTAGATACAATGAGTCAGAACCAAACTTCATGGTTCTGGAATTGGAATATTTTCGGGGGAGCAGTTTGGGGACTGCAGAAAATTCTTCTTATCCCTTTCATGTTTATCGGTTTTCTTATCATCTACATAAGTTCTCTTGCGGAAGTAAACCGTACGCCGTTCGATATTCCCGAAGCGGAATCGGAATTGGTGGCGGGTTATCACACTGAATATTCCGGGATGAAATTCGCTATTTTCTTTCTCGCCGAATACGCTAATATGTTTGCGGTTTCGGCTATTGTTGTTGCCTTGTTTTTCGGCGGTTATCAATCTCCGTTCGGATATTTCGGCAATACAATCGGCGTTGATTGGCTCGTTCCGTTTGAACAATTATTCTGGTTCGCTTTTAAAGGAATTTTCTTCGTGTTTATTCAAATGTGGCTCAGGTGGACTCTCCCGCGATTGCGCGTGGATCAATTGATGACCGTTTGCTGGAAATATTTAATTCCTTACGCTTTTGTTAACTTAATTATTATTGGTATAATCACGTTGATTTAATATGAAACGATATTTTTTAAATACATGGGAAGCGTTATTAACTATCTTCATCGGGATGAAGGTAACATTTATGCATATGTTCGAACCGTCGGTTACAATTCAGTATCCCACCGTCCGCGTTCCCATGCCTGAAAGAGCGAGAAACAGACTATATGTTAATATTGACGATTGCATAGGCTGCGACCAATGCGCGCGCGCATGCCCGGTTGACTGTATTGAGATTGAAACCATTAAGGGAGTTCCCACCGACGATTTGGGAACCACTTCCGGAGGCAAGAAAAAAGCTCTGTGGGTAACTAAGTTTGATATTGATATCGCTAAATGCTGTTACTGCCAGCTCTGCGTTTTCCCTTGTCCAACCGAATGTATTTATATGACTGACGTTTACGAATTTGCCGAATATAAACGCGACAATTTAATATATCAATTCAGCGCTTTAACTCCGCCAGAAATTGAAGAAAAAGCGATAAATTGGGAAAAATTCCAAATAGAGAAAGAAAAAGCAAAAGCCGCCGCGGCGGCGGCAAAAGCTGCTAAGGCAGCCGAAGTTAAAAAAACGGAATCTGCCGTTAAGCCGGAAATAAAGCAAGCCGAAGTCAAACCCGCGGCTAAGGTTCAGGCTGAACCGGTAAAGAAGGTTGAAGCTAAACCTGTTGAAAAAGTTGAAGCCAAGCCGTTTGATAAAACCGCCGCTAAAGTTGAAGCTAAAAAGGCGGAAACCGAACCGAAGAAAGAAGAAGTTAAAAAAGATAATCAAGAAAAGAAGCAGACTAACTGATATGGGAATTTACGATATAATATTTTATTTATTTGCGGCAATTACTCTGGTATCTGGGTTTTTAGTTGTAACGTCAAAAAATATTGTTCATGCGGCATTTTACATGCTGTTTACTTTTTTCGGCGTTGCGGGGCTTTACGTTCTGCTTGGAGCCGACTTCATCGCAATTGTGCAGATTATGGTTTACGTCGGCGGTATTCTTGTGCTCATGATATTCGGAGTTATGCTAACCAATAAAATTACCAGCGTTGATATAAGAAGCGGAAGCATTCAGGTAATTCCCGCTTCAATCGGCGTCGGTTTATTCGGAGGCGCGCTTTTATCCACAATGCTGAGCACTAATTGGAAAAATAATCCTCTCGAAGCCTCGTCAAGTACGCTTATGGATATTGGCAGATTATTAATTAACGAATACGTAATAATTTTTGAGCTGTTGGCAGTTCTTCTATTAGTTGCAATGATAGGAGCGGCTTCAATTGCTCGGAGAGAAAAGGAATAATTAGGTAGGAAAATTGGAAGTAGGTTTAACACATTATTTGGTAGTCAGTTCGCTTCTCTTTTGCCTCGGGCTGCTCGGAATTGTCACAAGAAAAAACGCCATTATGGTTCTAATGGGAATTGAATTAATATTAAACTCGGCGAATATTAACTTTGTGGCTTTTTCTAAATTCGGTAATTTCGGACTCAGCGGACAGATAGTAGCTCTTTTTGTGATTATTTTAGCCGCAGCGGAAGCCGCTATTGCTTTGGCTATAGTTCTGAATATTTATAAAACATTTGCCAACGTTAACGTTGATGAAATTAACAAATTAAGAGAATAACGGAATGTCTGATATATCTTTAATAAATCTTGCGCTCGTTGTATTGTTTTTGCCGTTATTAGGTTTTGCGGTTGTGCTTCATTTTGGAAAGCGGTACAAGAAATTATATTTATTCGAAGTTTTTGTTATGGGCGTAGCCTTAGTTTTGTCTGCCGTAATCGCCTATGTAAAACTTAGTTCGCTGCCGCATCACGATGTTATCTTTTCATTCGCGTGGATTGATTTTGGCATAGTTCCCGTTTTCGGCAAGTTTGTTGTGGACCTCGGTGTAAAGTTAGATAACTTAACCGTCATTATGCTGATAGTGGTAAATCTAATCAGTTTTCTCGTTCATGTTTATTCCATCGGATATATGGAGGGAGACCCGAGATTTTCGAGATATTACGCTTATCTCGGAATTTTTACGTTCTCCATGCTGGGAATTGTCATTACGCACAATCTTTTGATGATGTATATTTTCTGGGAATTGGTGGGACTTTCGTCTTATCTGTTAATCGGATTCTGGTTCGAGAAAGATTCCGCTTCTAACGCGAGTAAAAAAGCGTTCCTTGTAAACAGGGTGGGGGATATAGGGTTCTTTTTAGGAATATTAGTTTTATTTGTAAATTACCACACTTTTACTTTCGATGATATTTATTCTCAAATTGCTGCAGGGCATCTTCCTTTCGACAGCACTGGATGGTTAACAGCCACCGGAATACTTTTATTCATGGGCGCGGTGGGTAAATCCGCACAGTTCCCTCTGCATGTTTGGCTCCCGGACGCTATGGAAGGTCCTACGCCGGTTAGCGCTTTAATACACGCGGCAACAATGGTCGCAGCCGGAGTTTATCTTGTAGCAAGAATTTTTGTTATGCTTACGGCAGACGCCATGCTCGTAATTGCAGTGGTTGGCGCGGTTACTTCTTTCCTCGCCGCCACAATGGCTCTTACTCAGAATGATATCAAAAAAGTTTTAGCGTATTCAACAATTTCTCAATTGGGTTACATGATTATGGCAATGGGAGTAGGAGCGTTTGCATACGGCTTCTTCCATTTGGTTGCACACGCGTGGTTCAAAGCCCTGCTGTTTCTCGGTTCCGGTTCCGTTATTCACGCTATGCATCACGAGCAGGATATACGCCAGATGGGAGGATTGCGGAAGAAAATGCCGGTAACTTATTACACATTTTTAATTGCAACGCTGGCTATTTCGGGAATACCGTTCACATCGGGATTTTTAAGCAAGGACGGCTTATTAGCCGGTTCCCTTGCTTTCGGCAATTTGACGGGGCATTATTTAATTCCGTTCCTCGGATTTACCGTGGCGCTTTTAACGGCGTTTTATATGTTCCGTATTGTAATACTTACTTTCCACGGCAAGCCGCGAAATCAGGAAAAATATGACCACGCTCATGAATCCCCGAAAGTGATGATCATTCCGCTCATTGTTCTCGCTACTCTTTCTATTTTTATCTGGTACAGCGGTAATCCTTTCGGCGGAGACGACGGATGGTTCCTTAAAGATTGGGTTACTACTCCGCAGACTGTGGTTCCGCAGGAAATGAGATGGAATTTTATGCAGACTACCGGAGAAGCCGTAGCGGAAACAGCGCATGAAGGAGCGGTTACTCATTCCGAAATGTACATGGAAGCTATGCATCACGCTCATATTCCGGCAATGATTTTGTCTTTGGTTTTAGGCGGACTCGGAATACTGCTCGCCTTCGCAATGTATCAGTGGAAAAAGATTAATCCCGATAAATGGGCTGAAAGATTTCCTTGGGCTTACAAACTTTCCTACAATAAATGGTACTTCGACGAAATTTATCAGGCTTCCATTATTGGGGGAACGCTGGTATTCAGTAAAATACTCGCGTGGTTCGACAAATTTATTGTGGACGGTTTGGTAAATGGCTCGGCTTGGGTTTCCAGGCTGATATCCCGGTTCAGCGGATTGTTCGATACGTATGTGGTTGACGGAATGGTGAATTTTTCAGCCTTCTTCAGCGGTTTTGTAGGACTTTCGTTCAAACGGCTGCAGACAGGCAAGGTTCAGACATATATTGTTTTTGTAGTTTTTTCAATTTTAATTTTATTATTAATAGTTAGACCTTTTTAAGTAATTGGCAAGAATAATTTAAGACGAGTAGGTTAAAAATATGGAAGGATTCCCAATATTATCATTGATCACTTTTCTTCCCGTTGTGGGAATGATCATAATTATGTTTCTGCCGAAAGAGCAGAAGCAGAATATAAAAATTACCGCTTTGATTATTACCTTTTTGCAGGTGGTTATTGCGGTAATTCTTTTGGCGAATTATAATTACGGCGCGGCGGGTATTTACGACGCTAAGTCTTTTCAATTTATAGAAAAATTCAAATGGATTGACATTCCCGGCGTTTCGTGGATTGGGACGGTAAAAGTAGATTATTATATGGGCATTGACGGATTGAGTACTCCGCTTATATTATTAACGGCTATCGTTACATTTATCGCTACAATTTCATCGTGGAATATTAAAAAATCGATTAAAGGATATTTTGTTTTATTCCTTATGCTTGATACTGCAATGATGGGCGTTTTTGTTTCTTTGGATTTCTTCCTTTTCTATGTATTCTGGGAATTGATGCTTCTGCCGATGTATTTCTTAATAGGAGTCTGGGGCGGTCCACGTAAAGAATATGCGGCTATTAAATTTTTCATTTACACTTTGGTCGGCTCGGTTTTTATGCTGCTGGTAATGATTGGTCTTTATTTCAGCGCTAAAGAAGTCCTGCCCGACGGCAGCAGCGTTTTTACATTCAATCTTCTCGCGTTAATGGATAAAACCAACTATATTGCCACAGGAATTCTTTCGCCGCTAAATCCGGATAATTTAAGATTGGTAGCGTATATAGCGCTCTTCGGCGGATTCGCAATAAAGATTCCGATGTTTCCGTTTCACACTTGGCTGCCGGACGCTCACGTCGAAGCGCCGACTCCCATTTCCGTTATTCTTGCCGGCGTTCTTCTGAAAATGGGAACTTACGGAATTTTGAGAATCAGTTACCCCATATTTCCGCAGATCACTTACGATTTGATGTGGTATATAGGGCTGTTCGGAATGATAAATATTGTTTACGGCGCGCTCGTGGCTCTTGCTCAAAAGGATTTCAAAAAGCTGATTGCATACTCTTCTGTTTCACACATGGGGTATGTCCTCTTGGGTATGGCGTCGCTTACCACCGTGGGAATTAACGGCGCAATCTTCCAGATGTTTAATCACGGAACTATTACCGCTATGCTTTTCCTAATTGTCGGAGTTGTTTACGATAGGGCGCATACGCGCGAAATTAACGGTTTCGGCGGATTGGCTTCGCAGATGCCGGTTTATACCGGATTTGTAACGGTAGCGTTCTTTGCCGCTATCGGGCTTCCGGGCTTAAGCGGATTTATTTCCGAAGCGTTTGTTTTCTTAGGAGGTTTCAGCGTGGATGCTTTAAGAACTCTTACGATAATTTCTACGCTCGGAATTATTCTCGGCGCGGCATATATGCTGTGGACACTTCAGCGGATTTTCTTCGGGAAGTTAAACGATAAATGGTCTTCGCTTAAGGATTTGGAATTACGGGAATATATTATGTTTATTCCTTTAACTATCATTATAATATTTTTAGGTGTTTATCCCTCCGGCGTGCTGGATATAATGAACACCTCGGTTAACAGCTTAGTGGATTTTATGGCTAAGAACATTCATAATATGACGTTTAGCGCATTATAAAAATTATTAGAGATTATGGAAATAACAACTTTTAGTGATGCATTGGGATTTATTAAACCGGAAATTGCCGTTTCTTCGGCTTTGATTATACTGGTAATTCTCGATTTAATTTTCGATAAAGATAAAAGAATAATACCTTTCGCCGCTGTTGCCGGCGTAGTAGTTACCGGTATTTTTGTATTGCAGCAGTATGGTATGGAAGGGACGGCTTTTAAAACCGGCGGAACGATGGGAATGATTACAGTCGATCCTTTCGGCGCGTTCTTTAAAACTATTGTTTTAATTTCCACTCTTATAATTATTGTCTTTTCTTATTATTCCGATGAAATACGCAAAACTATAGACAGGCTGGGAGAATATTACGCGCTTGTATTCGGAATGCTGCTCGGCATGATGGTGATGATTTCCTCTTCCGATTTAATTTTAATTTACCTCGCTTTGGAATTGATGTCTCTTAGTTCTTACGTGCTTGCGGGGTTCACCAAGCTCCGCGATAGAAACAGCGAAGCCGCTCTTAAATATTTAATTTACGGCGCAATTTCTTCCGGACTAATGCTCTTCGGAATTTCGATTATTTACGGCATAACGGGAAGCACTAATCTTTATGAAATAAATTCGCTTATTCAAACTCCCGAAATCAATTTGTTTACGTTCAGCTTTTCGCTCATTCTAATTTTTGCCGGTATTGCTTATAAAATTTCCGCAGCGCCGTTTCATTTTTGGACTCCGGATGTTTACGAAGGCGCGCCGATTTCCATTACGGCTTATCTTTCCGTTGCGAGTAAAGCCGCCGGATTCGCTCTGCTTATCAGATTTTTGAAAGTCACTTTCGTGTCATTCATTGACGCCGAGGGTTTCTGGCAGATGATTAATCTATTCGATTGGCAGACTCTGTTGATTTTAATCTCAATTCTTACAATGACGCTCGGTAATTTTACCGCGTTGTGGCAGGATAATCTGAAAAGAATGCTCGCTTATTCGAGTATTGCGCACGCGGGTTATATGCTGCTCGGAGTTCTTGTTATGTCCAATACGGGCGTTTCCGCCGTGATGATTTATTTCATTATTTATTTAATTATGAATTTCGGCGCTTTCTTTATTGTAATGATAATTGCAAATAAAATTGGCAGCGAAGACATTAACGATTACGACGGAATAGGGCATACTTCTCCTTTCCTCGGCGTAACGCTCGGTATTTTTCTGATATCGCTTATCGGCTTGCCGCCCACCGCGGGATTTATAGGCAAACTTTATTTATTCATTGCGCTGCTCGACGCAAAATTCGTCGCCGTTGCCGTTATTGCAATTCTCAATTCGGTTGTTTCATTGTATTACTATATAAGAGTATTGAAGCATATGTACTTAATGAAACCGGATGAAAATACACAAACCGTTACTACAACTTTACCCGCGGCTCTCTTTATACTTCTCCTTGCCGTACCCACAATTTTATTCGGGATCTATTTTACTCCTATAGCCGAATGGGCTAAAAACGCCGCGCGGATATTTGGGGTTTAGTTGAACAAATATTATTAGCAAAAAGCCGGACTGAAATTATTCAATCCGGCTTTCTATCAATTTATATCAACTCAATCATTTCATGAGTATCATTTCATGAGTATCATTTTTTTAACTGCTCGATATTTACCCCTTACGTTCAGTTCATAAATGTATACTCCGGCGGCGATATTTGAGGCGTCGAAACTAATAAAATGATAACCCGCGCTTTGTTCATTGTTCACAAGCGTGGCAACTTCCTTTCCGAGCATATCGAAAAGGCGGATTGTTACGAATCCCGCTTCTTTGAGAGCATATCTGATTTGTGTGCTTGGATTGAAAGGATTGGGAAAATTCTGATACAGAGAATATTTCTTAGGAATTCCGGAAGTGAAATCATTAATTCCCGTAAGCCGATACGCATAGAGGTCGCTCAACCCGCTTTTGTTTTCGTGGATGTCCTCGGCAACAACGGCATAATAGGCGATTGTGATTCCGCTTACATTATCAACAAAGGAAGTATCGGTTGTTTCTGCAATCGGGATGAGTTTGGATAGATCGAAGTCCGGTAAATCGCTGCGGTAAAGCAGATATTTGCCGAAATCTTTCTCGTGATTGTTAGACCAGTTAAGAGTGAGCGATTCGCTTCCGGCGTCGTATTTGCCGGAAAGGTTCAACGGCTTGCCGGGCGCGATATTATCGACTGAATATGCTGTAACTACATTGGATTCGTAGTATTCGGCATTGTGGTGATACGCAACCATGAACTGATGCCAGCCGTTTGTTTGCGATGTGGAATCATACAATGTACCGACGGTTGCCGAATATTCGTCGAAAGCATTCGCCATTTTATTCCCAAGCCATTCCCATGCAATTTGAACGCCGTTGCGCTCAGTTATCTTAAATGCAGCGCCTTTGAAATCTGGGGTGATATCAACTTCGGAATTTATGGAGGAATTGGAATTCCCGTTGAAATTAACCGTGCGCCAAAGACTGTAAAACCCTTCGCCTTTGTAAACGTCGGCTCCGGATTTTTCCCACTTCAACTGTACTTTCCCGCCTTGATCGAAAGGTACATCCCTAGAAGAAAAAATAAACGGATTAAGTATTATTACTTCTTTAATTAATACAGAAGCAAGGTTTGTTATTTCCGCCAGATTCGAGCCGGCAACATAGGCAAAAGTAACGTTAGTACTGGCGCCTGGGACAAGAGAAAGCGGTTGAGTCGAAAGAATATTGCGAACATCTTTTGGATCATTTAAAATTGTAGAAAACTCTGTAAGTCTTTTATAATAGGCGTCTCTGCTATCCGGTTCGCCGTTAAACCAAGCTGCGGCTCCTCCGACCGGATGACTGAGCAGTACAACTCCAAAATAAGGATTATCTGTACCAGGTTCATAAGCATACATCATTTTTACCTGATCAACATAACCTGTGAGATTATTAGTCGCATTCCCGATGTCAAAATCGCTTGTCAGAGCGACTTGAATTTGATTCAGGGGTTCTTGTCCTTTGTTTTCAATTGTAAAATTCAAGATAACAAAATTAACGCCTCCGTTAAATTTACTTGTCATCACCCGTTGAGTTACAAATAACCCCATTGGCTGCGGCGCTTTACCGTCGAAATAAGCTGTCTGTGTAATAATATCAAGTCCGCCGGGACCAGCCGGCAGTTCATTAAATCCGGTTGAGGGAGCGAAATCGTTTTCCCAGAGATATCCAGAAACCCTTCCGTCTCGGTTCCCGACTACTAACGCTCCACGGAATAAACCGTTAATTCCGTTATAAACCAAGCCGTTTGATTCAGCGAAAAAAGGATCGCCGAATGTTCCTCTGTTTGTCGTTCTGAATTGAAGGGCGCCGTTATCGTGAGTGTATAATTCAGGCGGAACAACGTTTACCCAAAGCATTAGATCGCTTGATTCAGTACCTGCACTGTTTGATGCGCTGATTGATACCTTATTCCAGCCGACGTTCTTTTGCCTGGGCGTCCACACAAGCTCCGTTCCAATAAATTTTACCCCCGAAGGAGCATTCAAAATTTGAATTTTCGGTTCCGGCCAGCCTAAAACCTGCAGCTTAAATCTGAATTCTTTATTCACAACCGCTTCATCGGGAATAACTTTGCTGCCGATATAAATCGGCGGCAGTTCAACCGCATCTCCGGTTTTGAAAGAAGTGAATCCAACCGGATCTTGAACAATTAAATCATTTTTATTCGGCGATCGATCAACTACCGCCGGGAAAACTCCGTTCACCGAAGTTTCTTCATTAAGCGACCAAAATCCGGCGAGTCCGGTTTCCGAGCCGGTAAAAACGGCGCTCATATCCGATTGTATCTCAGCGGCAGAGCGCGTAGTATTCCAAAGACTTACTTCATCCATAAGTCCTATAAACCGACCGCCCAAAAGACCGCCGAGATAAAATCCGGCGTTCCCTGCTCCTATTCCGCCGGTGTAAGCGGTTTCCCCGGCGAGAGCGCCGTTTACATAAATTCGTATTTTAGAGCCGTCATAAGCGCCTGCAACATGATACCACATGCCCTTTTTAAGGGTCGTGGAAGCCAAAGCCGATGCAAAACTTTGCGTTCCGCTCCCGCCTGAAATTGAAAAATCGAACTTTGCAGCATTTGTTCCGTCAAGATTACTTATTCTCAGCTCATAGGCTCCGATGTTTTGCGGGTAAATAGGTCTTAACACAATAGTTCTCACTTCGCCGTTTCCGGGTAGATCTAGCGGGAAAACCCACGCTTCAACCGTTATTGCGCTGCCTGTAATTTGATAAGCGGCCGGGTTTGCATTCGGGTTTATCGGAGAGGAATCAAGTACCCGTATTCTGCCTCCCTTAAAATATGCCGAGCCGTAATTAGAGTTATTTGAAAGATCTTCTATTTTAAAAGATACTAACCCGTCGCCGCCGTCAGCTACATAAGCGAAATTGCCGTCTACTTTAACGCCGCGCGCATTAGCTCCAGTGTTGAAAGCGCCCATGTCAACCGGAGATGTTGGATCTGCCAAATCAAACGCCTGCATTCCGGCAAGTCCGACACTCATATATAACAGTCGCCCGTCAAAATCAATTGCTTTTACGGTGCTTGCAACGCCGTAATTATTTATTGATGCGTTTGTATTTAGATCAATAATATCAAGTCCACCCCAACCGACTGACGCCATGTAAGAAGAGGATAACGGACGGACGAAATTGGCGCCATTAGTTAACGGAATATTATTCGACTCGGAAATTGAACCAAGGTTGGAAATATCCAATTCTCGAACCCCTTGATTCGATTCGGCTAAGAAGAGCGAATTGCCGTCGAGCCAAACTCCCCGCACATCGAAATTGCTGTTGTAATTTCCCGCTTCTGTCATAGATGCAGGATCGCTTACATCGAAAATACGAACTCCGTCGGTTCCATTTGCAATGTATGCATAACTATTCGCAACAAGTATATCACGCAAGATGCCGCCAACGGAAACGCTTGAAATTACGAACGGATTATATGGATCTGAAACATTGATTGAGAAAAGCTCTGAATTACCTCCGAGTCCGTATACTATTCCGCCGTCAATGCAAACGCGCCATAATGTTAAATCTGGCGGAAGCTGTCCGGCTAAGTGCGGATGGCGGCTGTCGCTTAAATCAATTGTCCGCAATCCGAATTTTAGATCGGCGACAAATGCAAATCCGTTTTCGGTATCGACATCATATGTATATCCGCCGCCAAGTTCGGCAACTTTAAAACTGCCATAGAGATTTTGTGTCTGATAGATGCGAAAGCCCTGATAATGCGCCGCAACGAATGAATAGTTCGTTACGCTGCCGTCAAACGGCGAAATAATATCATGCGATTCAATTTCGACCGCATCGTAATCGTCAATCCGTCCGACTTCAAAAGCATTCAGCGGATCGGTGACGTTATAGACATATATTCTGTCTTCATTACCTACAACATAGAGAAGATTATTAGTGAGAGAAAAATCATAAGCCGGTCCGCCGATGGCGGCAGCTTCAAAAATTCCCGCCGGATTCGAAACATCGAGAACGTGAACGGTATTCCGCTTATCAGCGACAAAGGCATAATTCCCGTCAACTATCACATTCCATGCGACGCCGCCGTAATTGAAACTGCCTGCGGAGAGCGGATTCGCGGGATCGGTGATATCATATACGGAGAGGAGACTGTCGTTATCAGTAACAAAATATACAAGAGAACCGACGGCAAACGAGCCTTCGACCCTTCCGCCCGTATTTATTGTAGAAATTTCAGACGGATTAAAAGGGTCTGATACGTCAATTATACGCAGTCCGTCATAGTCGTTCGACAGAAAAGCGAGATTGCCGTTGACAAATAAATTCCAAGCGTTTTTTCCAACTGGAAAATTTCCGGTAATAAATGGATTGTTCGGATTGGTCACGTCAACAATTGTTAGCCCCGCATCCCAGTTCGCAATATAGAGGAAATTATTCTTTTTGATTATTTCTCCCACGGTTGCGGGCGTTACAATTGACGAGATAATTTTGGGTGAGTTTGGATCTGAAACGTCTGCGATGTTAATCGCCGAGCCGTCGGCAAAATAGGCGAGATTTCCGTCAACTTCAACGGTGTAAGTATAACCGCGCGGCATCTGTCCCCACTTTTTAATCTGAATTTGAGCAAAAAGTGTCGACGAAAGAAGAAAAAATATTCCTATTGAAAAAAATGCTTTTTTTATCGGCATTTATTCCTCCTTTCAATTAGTTGCACAAATATAATTGTTAAGAAAAGAACAATATAAATTTAATGTAAGCAATAAAAGAGTGAATGGCAAGCGTTTAATGTAATTTCAATTATGGACATAACGGCGCGCTGATTTTTGCATGTACGCCAAGCAGGATGTCGGGGCAAGCCGTTTTTTGGCGAGGCTTAGCTCCGATAAAGCGATACCTTTCGGAAACGCCGGAATATTCAGAAGGAATGCCTGCGGCGCATTTCGGCGCGCGCTCCTTTACGGGTTTACCCGCGGTTCTTTTACGGGGCTTCGAGATGAATCCTTTATAACGTTATACACTACAATAATTAATTCGTTAATTTATAGATAAACCCAAGTTTCAGTGTTGGGTAAAATCTGTCATTATAATTTGAATAATATGAACCATTTATACTCAGTGATATTTGTGATAACAATTTAATTCTAACTGCAAGACCTAGTAAATGAACGAATTTATTTTTACCATTTAATTTAAGAACAACATTTTTTTCGCCAAAATTTATATCACCAAATGTTGCATTGATTACGCCTAAATTTTCATACATATAGCCTGCACCTGTCAGCAATACAAATTGAAAAATTGATTTTGTTGGCGGAAAAAATTTTAATGATAAGAATAAATTCCATTGGTTGCTATTTTTACCAGTTACATTTTTAACATAAGTTTCAGGGATACTTACACCCACAAAAAAATATTTGTCAAATTTATAAGTTGCAAATTCAACTGTTGGAGAAAGTGCAATAGATGAACTTAAAAAATATTCGCCTGTAAAATTTACAGCGAAGCCACTTTTCCAATATTTACCAAGCAAATCATTTGTGTTGTTCAAAAATTGATTTCCCGATGTGGATATTGCCTGCAGATAGACCTATATTAATTTGAGGATATACTGAAGAAAAAAAAGCAAAAAAAAGAGCAAGAAAAAAATACCTAATTTTCATAATTATTTCTCCCATATAATTTTTTGTGCATAACGGCGTTGCTTTTCATCCGGCTTGCCCCGATGTTTTTTATTGGGGGTCGGGTGGTCTGAAAGACTCCTTTGGAGAAAAGCCGGTTACGTTATGCCATTGGTGAATTACGAACTATTTTAATTTCTAAATGACAACCTAAAGCTTCCACATAATTTTTTATTGTTGCTAAAGAAGGAGAGTGTTTCCCACTAATAAGGGAAGATTCAAGTCTAGTAATTGACGGAGGTTTTGTTCCCATTCGTTCAGCAATTTGAGCTTGGCTAAGACCAACTTTCTTTCTTGCTCTAAGCATTTCTCTTAACAAAGAAAATTCTGGTTCAAGTTCGATATACTCTTTTTTAACAGATGACTTTTTTAGCGCTTTATTTTTAAGTTCTTTATGTGTCATTTTTTAACCTTCTTAATCTATTTTTAGCAATTTGTATTTCTTTTTTAGGTGTTTTATTTGTTTTCTTAATAAATAAATGAAGCATTACAATTTTTTTGTCAATAAGTGTACAAAAAAATACACGTGCAATTCCTTCTTTTCCTTTAACACGGAGTTCAATTAATCCACCACCAAGATATCATGTATGAGGCATTCCCAAATTAGCGCCAAGCTCAAACATTAAATCTGTAAGTCTTAAATAACGTGCTAAAAGTCCATCCGGCAACGAAAGAATTTTCTTTTCAACTTCACTATTGTAATATTCAATCTTCCAACCCACGAATGAAATATAACAAATATGTTACTATAATACAAGCGCTAAAAATGGCATAACTCCTAAACCCCGCAGCTCTTATGCGGGGCTTCGAGATTAATCCTTTATAACATTATGTGCAACCGCGTTTGTATGTATAAATGTTAACAACCTTGCTATAAGCTGGCGGGCATTTTAACCCACTTTTTTCAATCTTCCACTCACTTGATGTTTTATCCTTCGCTCATTTTACCACTTTTCGCTCGTTTGATTTTAGCTTTTGTTGGCGGTAGTATTTTTATTTTGCAAGTATGAAACAATTCCGGTTTTAATAGAAGCTGACGAAAAATCTTCTCCTTCTATAGGATTATCATTCAATCTACTCAACATGGAAATTTGCACGATGTGAGTTAGTATATCCGAAAATGGACCCTGCAGTAGTTTCTTTGAATAATTCATTCCGAGTTCCTTATCAGCAAGCACATTGTCTATTTTCTTCAACTCCAAATTAAATCTTTCAATTTCCAATTTCATACTTAGTTTTTCTGGTATTTCCTTTTCAAAACGTTCTTCTTGAATGAAAATTCTTGTAGCATTCAATATATGGAACATATGGTTGATAATTTCATTCGGGTTTCTGCTTGCATTTCCAATATTGAATTCTCCAAAATCATCTTTCGCTTTTCTTACAGATTTTTGAAATCTATAGGCTATTGTCGATAAAGTATGTCTCAAATATTCGTTTCTTATTTTTTCCATGCGACCGCCAACGTTTCAGTATATGTACTGTTTTGGAATAATTTCATTTTGAGAACCACTTTTTCGCTTCCACTTTTGAGGTGAAATATTCATATATTTTCTGATTAGAACTTGTATTTCTAAATTGAGGTGGATGAATAAAAGCTATTTTTTTAAAGTTCAATAGATATGGCTCCAAACTGAGCATTTGCTCTTTAAAATATTTAAGAATAATTATAGATACAAAACTATGCTTACCGGTATCGATTATTAAGAAATCATGATTTTTAGCAGTTGCCAATTTAGTTTTAAGAGATTCAATCTCGTCATAATCGATTGGATTTTTTAGCTTTATTTCTAATATGTTCATGAAATTCTTTCACACATAACTTTAACGAATTTTATCCACTAAAATAACAGTGGACAAGTCCGTTAAAATAACAGTGGACAAGTCCGTTAAAATAACAACGGACAAGTCTGTAAATGAGCAAAGAAATATAGGAGTGTGATCAATTTGGTACTCATCCTGACGTATCGGGATTTCCACTTCGTTACAATTTACCGACTTATACCGTCTCTTTTTACGG
>CAYNUJ010000038.1:0-19865 GCA_964400095.1 uncultured Melioribacteraceae bacterium | reverse complement strand
GAGGAAAGTTATAATGCAGAATGAACCGCTTCTTATATTCTTCCTGTAATCCATCAATTATCTGCTCGTCGGATTTGCTGCCGAGAGTGAGAGTGGTTAAACTTTGAGTTTCGCCTCGGGTAAATAAAGACGAACCGTGGGTTCTTTTTAGAAGCCCGAGTTCAACGGTAATTGGGCGAATTTCGGTAGTAGTTCTTCCGTCAAGTCTTCTCCCTTCGGATAATATTTGCTTGCGCATAATATCCTTTTCCATATCGTGAAGGATTTCTTTAATCACTCCCTCGCTTTCGGGAAATTTTTCTTCGAGAGCAGCGAGCGCTTCCTCGGTCAGTTCTTTATTACTTGACGAACGCTCCTGTTTGCTGAGAACCGTCCCGACCAATTTAGTCATTCTTTCGGAAGCGAGTTTATTAACCTCCTCAATAAGTTCGCCGTCAATCTGCGGTTCCTCAACTATAATTTTCTCCTGTCCCAAATCGGCAATCATTTCGTTTTGAACCGCGACAATCTTTTTAATTTCTTCATGCGCGGCATTCAAAGCTTTTAGGAGATCCTCCTCGTTAGCTTCCTTCGATTCGCCTTCAACCATCATTATCGAATCCGCGGTTCCGGCAACAATAAGTTCCAGGTCTCCCGCTTCAGTTTCCGAAATTGTGGGATTGACGATATACTCGCCGTTTACCCTCGCCACCCTAACTTCGCCAATCGGTTCGGCAAAAGGAATGTTGGAAATGGAAAGCGCGGCTGAAGCGCCAACTGCGGCAATAACATCCGAATCGTTTTCGCCGTCGAAGGAATAAACAAACGCTACAACTTGAGTATCGTGCCTGTATTTTTTAGGGAACAGCGGTCTAATCGGTCTGTCGATTAAACGCGCGCTCAGAATTTCTTTTTCGCTCGGTCTGCCTTCGCGTTTGAAAAATCCGCCCGGAATTTTTCCCGCCGCCGAAGCGCGTTCACGATATTCAACCATCAGGGGTAAAAAATCAAAATCTACTTTCGGTTCGTCCGATGCCGTAGCCGTAACCAGAACCGTTGTTTCGCCCATTGAAACCATTACGGCTCCGTTTGCCTGCCGGGCTACTTTACCCGTTTCAATTTTTAATATTTTACCGCCTACTTCTACTTCTTTAGTGTATGTCATTATATAAAACCTCTATTTTCTTAATTTCAATTCTTTTAATATTCCGCGATATCTGTTAATATCTTTTCTTTCAAGATAATTCAACAGTCTTCTTCTTTTTCCAACAAGCTGCATCAGTCCGCGCCGCGATGCGTGGTCTTTTTTATGATCGCCGAAATGCTCGGTCAGTCTTTTAATTCTTGTGGTTAAAATGGCAATCTGAACTTCGGGTTTTCCGCTGTCGCTTTCGTGATCGCCGAATTTCTTAATTATTTCCTGTTTTTCTTCCTTTGTAATGGATGTCATTGTGTTGCTCCTTATTTATGTTTTACGATTGAACCCCAGTTTTCACCGGAATTAATTAATTAGTTAAAACTTTTATTGCTTCTTCTTTATCCTTATTTAATTGAAGAATCAGTTCGTCTTTAGTCGAAAATTTTATCTCTCCGCGCAAATATTTCAAAAATTCTAATTCAATTTGCATGTTATATATATTTTTGTCAAATTCAAAGATAAATACTTCCAAAATCAGTTCCGGCGTATCTTTGAAAGTAGGACGGAAACCGATATTCATCATGCCGCCGAAAACATTGCCTTCGACGTTAATTTTAACGGCGTAAACTCCGTTCCTAGGAATAAGTTTTTCTGACGGGATATTCCCGATGTTAGCCGTTGGGAACCCTAAGGTTCTTCCCCTTTTCGCGCCCTCAACTACCGTTCCGGTTAGTGTATAATTATGTCCCAAAAATTTATTTCCTTTAATCATCTCGCCGTCGGCAATCAACTTTCTTATTACCGAACTGCTTATGATGTCGTTATTAATTTTAACCGGACCAACTGTAGAAACGGTGAATTTAAACTCGGAGCCTATTTCACGCAGCAGATTTTCGTCGCCGCCGCGGTCTCTGCCGAATTTATGATCGTAACCCACAACCATATGGGTTAAACCAATCTTCGAGCAGATTAAGTTTTTAATAAATTCCTCGGATGTCAGCCGTGAGAATTCCTTTGTGAAATTCACAATTAATAAATTTTCAATTCCGTTTTTTTCAAAGAACTGTTTTTTCTCGTCGAGAGTAGTCAATAGTTTTATTCCGTTTTCCTTCGACAACACTTTACGAGGATGCGGTTCGAAGGTAACGACAAAACTGCGAGCGTTAAACTGCGCGGCTTTTGATATTACCTCTTGCAGAATATCTTCGTGACCTTTATGTATTCCGTCGAAAGTGCCGACTGTTAATACGGTATTTTTATCAAACTCTATCGACGATTCATCTGTATATACAATCATATCATTAACTTTCATTTCCTAACAAACTATCGGACGAATTAAAAAATTTCTCAAACCGGCTGATTGTCAAAGCCTCATCAACGGAAAAATCTCCTATAGCCGTCCGGCGCAATTCGGTTAAATACGCGCCGCAGCCAAGTTCGCCGCCGAAATCATCCGCAACAACTCTTACGTAAGTACCTTTCGAACAATCTAAATTAAACTTAATGTACGGAAGATCAATACTTTCAATTTCAAATTTCATTATTTCAATTTCAACCGGTTCTCTTTTTATTTCGACGCCTTTTCTCGCGTATTTATAAAGAGCTTTACCTTTATGCTTTTTAGCGGAATACATAGGCGGAATTTGCTTGATTCTGCCTGTAAATTTTTCCCGCGCCATTTCAATATCCCGTTCGGTTATATGCTCAAAAGGTTTTTCCTCAAGTGTTTCACCTTCGGGATCCATTGTTTCCGTTTTCTTTCCGAGACAGATAACTCCGGAATAAGATTTCGGTAAATTCTGAAAACCGCTGATTTCTTTAGTTTTCTTTCCGGTACACAAAATCAGTAATCCCGTAGCGAACGGATCGAGAGTGCCTGCATGACCGACTTTTTTAACCCGAACCAAATTTCTGACTTTTTTAACCACGTCGAAAGAGGTCCATCCAGGTTCTTTATCGATTAGTATCGTTTCGCCTGCTGAATAGTCCGCTTTAAACGGACTCTCCGTCGCTCTTGTTATCATTTTCGTGAATCTTTTTTAACAAATTATCAACTTTCTCAACATAATCAAGCGTGTCGTCAATAAAGAACGTCAATTCGGGCACATGCCTAAGTTTAACGCGGCGCGCTAATTCCGAACGAATTAATCCTTTAGCATTATTTAATTTTTCAAGAACCGCTTCCCGGTTTTCTTTTTCGAATACTGATACATAAACCCTTGCTACTTTAAGGTCGGGAGTAACTTTCACATTCGTAATAGTAGTAAATCCAAGCGCAGGGTCTTGCAATTTATGCAAAAAGATGAGGCTGATCTCATCTTTTATCAAAGCGGTTATCTTATTCATTCTTAAAGACATCGGTTCACTCTAATTTCTGCTTAGTTTCAATCATCTCGAACGATTCTATTACGTCGCCGACTTTGATATCGTTGAAGTTAGCAATATTCAGCCCGCACTCGTAACCGGCGTCCACTTCTTTAACGTCGTCTTTGAACCGCTTAAGGGAAGCTAATTGACCTTCGTAAATTACAACCCCGTCTCTAATCAAACGAATTTTGTTATTCCTGATTATTTTGCCGTCCACTACATAACAGCCGGCAATTGTGCCAACCTTAGGCACTTTAAATGTTTCTCTTACTTCAACGTTGGCAAGCAATTTCTCAGAAACTACAGGAGAAAGCATACCTTCGAGAGCGGATTTAATTTCGTTAATCGCATCGTAAATAACATTGTACAGTCTGATATCTACATTCTCGTTTTCAGCTAATCTGCGCGCGTTAATGTGGGGTCTTACATGGAACCCGACAATAATAGCTCTGGATGCCGAGGCAAGAAGCACATCGCTTTCCGAAATAGCTCCAACTCCTTTATGAATAATTTTAACAGCCACCTCGTCGGTGGAAATTTTCATTAGCGAATCGGAAAGCGCTTCCACAGAACCGTCAACATCGCCTTTAACTACGAGCGGCAGTTCTTTATAGCCGCCTTTGCTTATTTGATTGGCTATTTCATCCAAAGTCATTAAATGAACTTGGCGATGATCTTGTTCGCGTTTTAATTGCTGTCTTTTAAGCGCGAAGTCGCGCGCCGATTTTTCGGATTCCACAACCACAAAAGTATCTCCCGCTTGAGGAGCGCCTTCAAATCCAATAATAAGAGTAGGCGTAGCCGGACCGACTTTGGTAACTTTTTTGTTTCTTTCGTCGAACATCGCGCGAACTCTTCCATGCTGAATTCCAGCTACAAACGGATCTCCGATTCTCAATGTTCCTTTCTGAATAAGAACGGTTGAAGTAATTCCGCGTCCTTTTTCCAATTTAGTTTCAACAACCGCTCCGCGAGCTAATCTGTCCGGATTGGCTTTAAGTTCCAGCACTTCAGCTTCGAGCAGAATTTTTTCGAGAAGTTCTTGAACATTTTCTCCTGTCTTCGCCGATAGTTCAACGGATTGATATTTCCCTCCCCATTCTTCTATTAAAACATTTCTATCGGCTAACTGCTGTTTAATTCTTTCCGGATTTGCTCCGGTTTTGTCAATTTTATTAATCGCCACAATCATCGGAACGCCTGCGGCTTGGGAGTGGTTGATTGCTTCTAGTGTCTGCGGCATTACAGAATCGTCCGCAGCCACAACGAGAACAACTAAATCCGTAACACTCGCGCCGCGCGCGCGCATTGCGGTAAAAGCTTCGTGACCGGGAGTATCTAAAAATGTAATTCTTTTATCCCCATCGAGCGTTACCTGATAAGCGCCAATATGCTGAGTGATTCCACCGGATTCGCCGGCAACAACATTTGCCCGACGGATATAATCGAGAAGAGATGTTTTACCGTGATCAACGTGTCCCATAATAGTAACAACCGGGGGACGGAACTTCAAAGTTTCTTCCGGGTCTTCGGCATCTTCCAAAGCATCTGCTGTATATTCATCTTCTTTTTCAACTTCGAAACCGAATTCATCGGCAACAAGAGTAATAGTTTCAAAATCCAATCTTTGGTTAATGGAAACCATTATACCGAGTTCAATGCATTTCTGAATTACTTCGGCGACGTTTACATCCATTAAATTGGCTAATTCGTTAACGGCAATAAATTCCGTCACTTGAATTTTCTGATTTTCAATTGCTTTTAATTCTTCAATTTTTTCCGCTTCTTCTCTTTTTTCTTTCCGCTTTTTCTTTCTGAATCCGGCTCTTTCTCCAAGGTTGGATTCGTCCATACTTAAAAGAGTTCGTTTTATAGCTTTATCAACTTCTTTTTTATCAACTTCAACTTTTTTAGATTTTTTCCTTCTTTTAGTACCGGGCGCTTTTTCCGTTTCGGTAGTTCGCTTCCTGGCTTTAAGACGTTTTTTCTTCTTTTTCTTCTCTTCTTCCGTCTTAGCTATAGATTCGGGAGATTTTGCCGCTTCAACTTTAACTTTAACTTCTTCGGAAGTTCCTTTTTTATCCTTAGCCGCAGGTTCGCTTTTTTTCCTTCTTCGCCTTCTGCGTCCGTCTTCAAGTTCAACTTTCCCAACAATTCTCAGTCCTGTTTTGTTCTTTCTTAACTTCTTTTCCGTATCAGTTTCAAACTTTCCATTATCTTCATCAGCTTCGGTTTCTTCCGAAACGGCGGAATCGTCGGCTTGCGGTTCTATTGTTTCATCGCTTTCCGCAGCCTCAACTGCATTCTGCTGAGTTATTTCTTCTTCAGTCTCGCTCTCCGCTTCGGAAGCGCCGCCGGTTTCTTCTTCGGCGGCGGCTTTTTCTACTTCGGTTTCCTGTGCGGCTTCGGGAACTTCTTCGTCCGTTGAACCTTTATCAATAATCTTGATTTCTTTTTCTACTTCGGAAACCGCTTCTTCTTCTATCTGCACAGCGGCGTCTTTCGGCGTTTCGCTGAGCATTTTATGAAATTCCGTTATTTTCTTATAATGCTTTTCAGCTTTTTCAATATCTTTTCTGAAATGCGAATATATATCCGCAATCATTTCATCGGTGAGCAGAGTCCTAAAAGACCTTACTTTATGTCCCTTCTCTTTTAGGAAGTCTATAAGTTCGTCGGAAGATAAGTTATAATCGGACGCGAATTTATAAATTCTTATTTTTTTCATATCAGTTTCAGCCATAGGTATATCCATTTATAAATTTTATTCTTCTTCCTCAAATTGACTTTTTAGAATTTCCATAATTTCTTCGGCTCTATCCGCCAATTCCGGAATTTTTTTAATTCCGTCAATACCGGCTGTAAGAACCTCAACCGCGGTATCAAATCTGTTATTTATTAGTAATTCAACCACTTCAGGCGAAAGGTCTTCTTTCAATTCAACCAGTTCAATATCGTCTTCATATTCTTCATAAGGTTTCTCCTCGCGGATTACTTCTATATCGAAGCCGGTGAGTTTCATCGCCAAACGAATGTTAACTCCGTTTCTGCCGACAATCAGCGAAACTTGGTCGCTGTCTGCCGTCACCGTACATGTTCTGCCGTCCTCGTCAATTTCCAATTGTTTTAGTTTAGCCGGAGCCAAAGCCCTTTGAATGAAAATTGCCGGGTCGTCTGAAAAGTTTATCACGTCAATATTTTCGTTGCTCAACTCGCGGACAATGGCATGGATTCGGACGCCTTTCATACCGACGCATGCGCCGACGGCGTCAATTCTTGTATCCTGAGATTCCACCGCAACTTTAGCTCTTTCGCCGGGTTCCCGCGCTATTGCTTTTATGTCAATTACACCGTCGTAAATTTCCGGTATTTCAATTTCGAACAATCTTCTTAAAAATTCGTTATCGGCGCGGGAAACAATTATTAAAGGACGATTAGAAGATTTTTTCACCTCTTTAACTACCGCGCGGATAGTTTCGCCTTTACGATATTTTTCGCGGGGAATCTGCTCGTTTCGGGGAAGAAGCAGCTCATTTTTGTTATGATTAATTAAGACGTCGTTCTTACGCACTTGATAAATGTCCCCGACAATAATTTCGCCTGTCATATCTTTATATTCGTTGTAGATCAGATCTTTTTCAATTTCGCGTATCCTCTGATTAAGATTTTGACGCGCTAAATTTACCAATCGTCTTCCGAAAGTTACGAGTTCCAATTTTTCCACAAATTCTTCGCCAACTTCCAATTCATCCTCATTACCCCGTTTGTTTACTTCGTCGATACTTATTTGAGTATCGGGGTCTTCAACTTCGTCAACAATTTCGCGAACGAGAAATATCTCGATATCGCCTTTATCCATATTTACAACAACTTCGCAATCAGCTTCCTGTCCGTATTTTTTTCGTACCATCAACTCAAAAATCTCTTCTATTATTCCGGATAGAACATCTTTATCGAGACCTTTCTCGCGAACCATCTGCGCAAAGGATTCAACTATTTCCGAATTCATATTTTATGCCTCCGATATTAAAAGCCGATTATTACTTTAGCTTTTTTTATTTGGTTAATATCTAATTCAACAATTTCATTTTTACCGGCGAATGTTAATTTTTCACCGTCAACCGATTTTAATTCGGCTTTCATTTTTACATTCTTTCCTTCCGAAAGAAACTCAACTTCAAAGCGCCGTCCGATATGTTTCGGATATTGCTCAATAAACTTCAGCGGTCTATCTGCGCCGGGAGAAGATACATCCAAACGGTATTTTGTTTTTCCGATTTCCGAACTTTCGAATAATTCATGAAGTTTTCTACTTATTTCCGCGCAGTCGTCTGTCGTAATGCCTTTGGCAGAGTCAATAAATATCTCGAACACCGGATTATGGGCGCTTCCTCTAACAATAATGTCAACGAGCAAAAAATCGCTGTTTTCGAGCGTTTTTTCCGTTAGTTGCCATATTTCTTTTCGATAAGTCTTCATACAAACAAAAATCGCCCCAATGGGGCGAAAAAAGAATTACAAATATACTCTATTATTAAAGAAATTTCAATAAATATTGCACGGCTAATTTTTTCTATTTTATCGGAACCTGTTTCATTGAACCGTTTCTGGCAGACGCAAAATCGACGATGGTTTTCAGCGCCCTCTGATAAGATAATCCCGCTTGTTTCATCGAACGCATAAATCCTGCATCTTCGGTAAGATCCGGATTCGGGTTAACTTCAAGCACATAAAGATTTTTATCTTTTGAAAGCCTCATATCGACGCGGGCGTAATCTCTGCATCCCATCGCTCTGAACGCTTTCATTGCAATTCTTTGAGCTTCGGACTCAATTTTCTTCGGTAATTTAGCCGGACAAACGGGAATTGTTTTATGATACGATTCATCCAACGGTTCCCACTTTGCTTGATAACTGACTATATTGTATAAATGATCCGGCATTCTGGAAAAATCAATTTCGCTAATCGGCAGAACCTTCAACTGTTTATCCCCCAGTACGGCAACATTGAGTTCCCTTCCGTCAATAAATTCCTCTAAAAGAGCGTCCTGCTCATATTCGTACAAAACATATTCAATTCTCTTTTTCAAATCTTCATAATTATTTACAATTGAATCGTTTTCAATTCCCACACTGGCGTCTTCGGTAGCCGGTTTAACAATAATAGGAAAATTAAGTTCAACGGAGTACTCGTCGGCGGTTTCGGATATTAACGTGTAATTCGGCGTCGGCACGTCATAAGAGGAAAGTATTCGTTTAGTTAATTCCTTGTTCTGGCACGTCCCCAGTGTGGCGGGCGGCGCGCCGGTGTACGGAATGTTAAAAAGTTCATACAGTCCGGCAAAACTCATTTCCAAAGTAGCGTCGTCTTTATAAATTTCCACAAAGTTGAACACAACATCCGGCTTATTCTTCCGCAAATCATCCTTAAATAATTTATAGTCGTCTAAAATGTTCAAAATGTAAGCCTCGTATCCGACGCGTCTTAAACGCTTGGCAATTTCCTCAAATTCTTTAATCGGATCGCTCTGCTCAATATCGAAGTAAGGCTTAAAGCCTAAATCCTTCGGGAATTCAGTCGAATAACTATTATCTATTTCCGGGTAAGCTTCGTTATAAACAACCGCTACTTTCATAATTCTCCAAATATTTTGGGCATAAAACTAATCAAAATAGAAAAGCTTATCAAAAGATTTATTATCTTTAGGCATTAATGATAATCAATCTTTATATCTGAATGAGCTTTTATCCTCAACCCGATAAATACCGCTGCGGTCCATTCGCGCTTAAATACGCGCTTGTAATGCTGGGTATATTCAAACACGAAAACGATATCGCTCATACTGCGGGAAGCACATGGTGGGCGGGTACTGACGAAATCGGGCTCTCGAAAGCGGCGAGGCGCTATAAGTGCAGAATGAAATATTTTCACTCCGAAGACAAAAAAATAGCCGCAAAACTGCTGAACGCGGAATTGAAAAAAGGCTTTCCCTGTATATTGAGCGTTAATAATTGGGAACATTGGCGCACGGTTGTTAATTTTAATAAAGGGAAATATATAGTTATCGATTCCGAATTGGACAAAGTAATTTCCATCGAGTCTCCATTTAAGTTGCTCGGCAATTGGAAATATTTCGACCCCTCAACCAATATTAAAAGCTATGACGGATACGCTGTTATTCCTAAATTTAAGCCATATACAAAAGCGAAATTCGACCTTGAAAGCGCGCATAAAATTATGCTTGACAGCAATGCCGACTTAGCGTTGAAGTGGGACAGATATTTCGACGACCTGATTTCAATTTGTAAACCGAGGAATAAAAAAATGACGGATTTGATAACATTCCGAGAGTTTGTAAGGCGGAACGGGAATTATATAATAAAAAGCGTAGCCGACTGGCATGGGGATCCGACATACTCGGAGTTAAAAAAAATACTTCAGAATATGCGGATAGTAGCTGAAATTTATGATTTGGTTATCGGGAAAAAGGATGAAAAAAAAGCTATAATCGATATCACTGCCCTTATCGCGCTTTATTCGTGCGGGAAATATGGAATGGTCCCAATTTATTAAGGAGAAAAAATGACAATTAAACGCAATGAGAAAATTCTAAAAAAAGAGAAAACCGCTCTGCTAATAATAGACATCCAAGAAAGAATTTTTGGAGTTATGACCAACGGCGACAGGCTAATTGAAAATACAAAAAAACTGATTCGCGGTTTTAAAGAAATGAATCTACCGATATTTTTCACCGAGCAGTATCCCAAGGGACTTGGAGAAACCGCGACAGAATTGAAAGCGGAACTCGAAAGTAAAGCCGTGCAGAAATTAAGTTTCAGTTGTTCGGGCGCAGAGGGATTGTTCAAAGAATTTATCAGCAGAGATTTAACGCAGATAGTAGTATGCGGGATTGAATCTCATGTATGCGTTCAGCAGACAGTACTGGATTTACTGGCGAATGGATTCCAAGTTAATTTATGCGCGGATGCAGTAACCTCGCGTAAAGAAATTGACTACAAAACTGCCCTCGAACGGATGCGAAACAGCGGCGCAGAAGTAACGACTGTGGAATCGGTTCTATTTGAATTGCTCGAAGTCTGCGGTACGCCGGAATTTAAAGCCGTAAGTAAAATTATTAAATAAGTCCGGTTCCCGTTTATTGAATATATTTTTTGGGATATTCAAAAAACAGCAGTTTACCCTTTTCCGCTTCCACGTCCTTCCATGATTCAACGTTCAACTCAATTCCCACTACTCCGGCGGTGGGAATGTTATCAATAAATTTATCCGAAAGAGCGTTGCTTAAAAAGGTTATTCCCGGATTATGAGAAAAAATCATCAATGAGTTGTAAGTATCCGGAGTATCGTGTATTACTTCAAAATATCCGTCGGCGCGCCCATCGTAAAGTAATTCTCTTGTCTGGATACGGTTTTTAGGATAATTGAAATTTTTGGAAAATATTCTTGCGGTTGAATACGCTCTTAAAGCGGGACTGGAAATTATTAAATCCGGTAGAATATGCTTCTCCGCCAAAATACGCGATATATAAGGAGCATCTCGTTTTCCTCTTTTATTCAGAGGTCTTTCAAAATCATCTATATCTTCATATTCCCAACTCGATTTCGCGTGTCGGGCTAAATATAATATTTTCATTTAGAACCTTCGTTAAAATTATAAATTGCAGCTACAATACAGCGACTACATTGCAGTATGTTTTATCAATCAATAATATTTATGAGTCCGCTCTAAAATGGTAACAACCGTCATTACGATCCCGACAATTTTTGTCGGGAGAAGTAATCTATTGAATTTGCAATAAATTCTAGAGATTGCTTTGCTTCGCTCGCAATGACAGATTAAATTTATCGATTTTTAGAGTGAACGCATTTATTATCGAAAAAGTATGTTTTAAATTAAGGATATTTAATAAGATACTCAATCCTATAAATTTTCTTTACTTATTAACGCTTTCGTAATGTACGGTATTAAGCTTGGGACTTACGTAAGGAATACCGAGGTTCATACCGCGTAATATAAAAAGAAGCGCGAGAAGAGCCGCGAGATAAGGAAGCAAAGAGCTTATTTTGCGCCGCATTTCAATATTTATCCGGCGTCCAATTAACGATGCCGAAAGCATAACTGGAATTGTACCCAATCCGAAAAGAACCATATAAAGCATCGAGAATAGCGGATCGGAAAGGGTTATCGCTCCGCCGAGAGCCATATATACAAATCCGCACGGCAGAAGTCCGTTTATCATGCCAATCACAAACATCGATTGCGACGAATTGTTTTTTAATGAACCCGCCAGTTTATTTTTAACAAACGAATTTAGTTTAATTGAAATTCTCCAAGAAAATAATTTGCTTTTAAATCTCCTTGGTGCGGCGACATAAATTAATATTATCGATCCGAGTAAAATCGAAAGAGTCTGCTGAAAGCCTTTCAGATGCAGCCCTTCGCCGAGGAAACCGAAAGCGAGTCCCATTAAGCCGTATGTTAAAACCCTTCCCAAATTATAAAATAACCGGGAAAGTATTTTCTCAAATCCGGAGTCCCCCGCGGAGGGAAGCATGAGCGCGATTGGTCCGCACATCCCAACGCAGTGAAAACTGCCGAAAAATCCGATGAGAAACCCCGACAATATTTCCATTATTGAATGTACATTTTGAATTCATTAAAATAATTCACAGACTCAACATTCCATTCGATTTTCACCCGCCAATAACCATCGCTGATTTTCGACAGGTCAACGGTCATAACCGAAACCGAGTCAAGTTCAATCGGGAAAACAACGTCCATTTTTTTATCGGACGGACGGTAAAGATGGACTTCGCCGGATATTTTGTTCGGCGGGAATATTTTAGGGAACGTCAACGCCGCGCTGTCGCGCTCGTAAACAAATTCAACTTTCCCCGGAAGCACCTCCGTTCTTTTGATTGTGTTTATTCTTTCCTGGAAAGCTATTTCCTTTTCATAATAATCTTCGGTAACCAAATCGACGTCCTTATTCATAAAATATACCGCCGTCCCTACCGATAAAATAACAAAAGCAATATAAACAATTGCGATGTTGGCGCCCCAATTCAATTTCATTTGTTTTTCCTTCTTTTTCTAATATTGCCGAGAAACGAAGTTTTAACGGTTTCAATAACTTTTCCTCCGGCTGAAATTTCCAATTCAATGGGAGTATTAATATTTTTAATTTTATCTTCGTCTAAAATAACCATAATTTTACCTTCCGCAATTTCTTGAGGAGCGACATGCAAATCGTGTCCGATAAGTTTAATTTCGCCTTCAATATTTTTCAGTCTGATACTCACCGTCATTGGATCGAACGTTTTATTGATAAATCTGATATCATAAATATTGCTTATTCTATTATTCCCCTGGTCCTGCGAAAGAAGACCGGGCATTCTCAAAAGCGTAACTTCAACGTCGGAGCGGGAAATAAACAGCGTCGAAAACAACGCGAGAATAAGGAACAAAAAAACCGTATATCCTATTGCGCGCGGGGTGATTTTCTTTTTGAGATTAGAAACAATTTCATTTTTCGACGCAAATCTTATTAATCCCCGCGGCTTTTTAATTTTATCCATTACAAAATCACACGCGTCAATACACGCTGTACAATTTATACATTCCAATTGCGTACCGTTCCTTATGTCGATACCCGTGGGGCAGACGTCAACGCACAACTTACAGTCGATACAATCGCCTTTCTGATTTTGGCGTTCGCTTTTCTTTATTTTACCGCGCGGTTCCCCCCTAACGTGATCGTAAGCTATAACAATTGAATTTTCATCCAGCATTACTCCCTGCAACCTGCCGTAAGGACAAACCATTGTGCAAACCTGTTCGCGGAAACGGGCAAACACGGAATAAAAGACGAGCGAAAAAATCATTATCAGCGAAAGTCCGCCCAAATGCTGCGCGGGAGGATCCGTAATAATTTCGAGCAGTTTCTCCCCGCCGATAATCCACGCGAGAAAAATATTTGAAATAAAAAAAGAAATGGCATAAAAGATAATATGCTTGGCGGATTTCTTGAAAATTTTCTTCCCGTCCCAGGGAGCTTTATCCAGCGCTCTCTGCCGACGGGCGTCGCCTTCAATCCAATATTCAATTTTCCTAAAAATCATTTCCATGAATATAGTTTGAGGACAGAACCACCCGCAGAATATTCTACCGTAAACAACAGTAAACAAAAACAGCGAAACGAACGTCGCTATCATCAGGAGAACGAACAGATAAAAGTCGTGAGGACCGAAAGGAATTCCGAAAATAATAAAATGACGCTCGAGGAAATTGAGCATCATAAAAGGATGACCGTTCAATTTCACAAAAGGCGCGGCAACCAAAAACGCTATTAGGAATATGCTCAATATGTTTCTGGCTGTGTAGAATCTCCCTTTAGGTTTTTTGGGATAAATCCAAAGCCGCGCGCCTTCATCGGAAACCGTATAAAGCGAATCGCGATAAGCCTCTTTATCTTCAATCATTTTTTTCGCTTTAGAACTACGCCCCGCTATCTTTTATATATTTTTCTCCCTGCGGCTCCTTCGCGTTCGGCGGGTTGGAACCTTCTAAGGATAAAATAAAACTCGCTACTTCCTGCATTCTTTTGGGACCCAACTGCTTCTCCCAGCTTATCATGCCTTTTTGAGGAACGCCGTATTTGATAGTTTTAAATACATTTTTAATTCCCCCGCCATGTATCCAATATTCGTCGGTTAAATTAGGTCCTACAAGTCCTTCGCCGAGTTTGCCATGACAGCTTGCGCAATTTTTCGCGTAAATATCTTTCCCGCTCGAAAGCGAAGCCGCGTCGGTAAGTTCGGCAACAGTCTCTTCGTTTACCAAAGCTCCGGAGCGAATCAGTATCTCCTTTTGAAGCTGAGCCTCTCTCATTTCCGCTTCATATTCGCCCGCAGACGACCAATCCACAGCAATATGGAAATAAAAGAGATAGACCACCGCGAATATCATTGTACCGTAAAAAAGAAAATTGAACCAGGGCGGAATGGGATTATCCAATTCCTTAATTCCGTCGTAATCGTGATCCATTAATATTTCCTTTTCCCTTTCTAGAGGAACGATATTGGTTAGTTTGTTTTTCAACGAAATAAGAGGTTGGAGAAAATACTCTCCTTTAGTATCGTTTTTCTCCGAATAGACTAAAGCCAGCCAAAGAACAAAAACAATTAATAAAATGGAGAATCCCAAAATATACGCCACCGCGGGCGCGCGCTCTTCTCCTTCGGCGGCTAACAACGGGGATTGAACAATTAACAATAAAGCTGAAATAAATTTAATTTTATTCATATTATTTCTCTGTTTTATTTTCCAATTCATCTGAATTCAGAGGAAGTTTACTTACTTCTTCTATAAGACTTTTATCCATACGGAGGGTTCTGATAACTACAACGGTAAAAATAACGAAGAAGAGAATCAGAGAAAACTCCGGATACTTTGCTACATTTTCTATGGAACTTAAATAATTCGAAAACATCAGTTCACCTTTAATTTATTTTTTTCCGGCTTTAATATCCGTGCCTAATCTCTGCAGATAGGCAATCAAAGCCACTATTTCTTTATCCGGTTCAACAAATACTCCGCTATTCATCAAATCATCCGAAATCGATTCAGCCTGCTTGTTCAAATCGTCAACGGCAAAATCTTCATAACCTTCTTCATAAGGAACGCCGAGAGTTCTCATCGCGCTGATTTTAGCCGGAGTGACCCGGGTATCGAGACTCTGAGTAAGAAGCCACGGATATGACGGCATAATAGACCCTGGAGACATTGAGCGGGGATTTTCCAGATGCAGATACTGCCATAAATTCGTGTACTTACCGCCTATTCTGTGAAGATCGGGTCCGGTTCTTTTGGAACCCCAAAGGAAGGGATGATCGTACACAAATTCTCCCGCTTTCGAATATTCTCCGTAACGTTCGGTTTCCGACCGGAAAGGACGAACCATTTGAGAATGACAGTTGTTGCATCCTTCGCGGATATATAAATCCCGTCCTTCCAACTCGAGCGGAGTATAAGGTTTTACGCTTTCAATTGTCGGCACATTCGATTTAACGAGAAACGAAGGAATCATTTCGACAAAAGTGCCTATTAAAATAGCGACCGTTGCAAGCAGAGTAAACTGCACGGGTCTTTTTTCCAGCCATCTGTGAGCCATGCCCTTTTTCATTTTATCCGTATCTTTAACAAGCGCGGGAGCTTCGGCTTCAACATCGGCTTCAAATGAACCTTGTTTAGCAGTCTTGATTAGATTATAAACCATAAGTATTACACCGCCGTAATATATCAATCCGCCTGCGGCTCTTATCATATACATCGGGATAATTTGAATAACCGTTTCAAGGAAATTCGGATATTGCAATGAACCGAGAGAAGTGAACTGACTCCACATTAAAGACTGCGCAATTCCCGCCCAATACATCGACGAGGCATAAACAACAATACCCAAAGTACCGAGCCAAAAATGCATATTCGCTAATTTCTTTGAATACAATTTAGTTTTGTACATAATCGGCACTAACCAGTAAAGCATACCAAACGTTAAGAACCCGTTCCATCCGAGCGCTCCGATATGAACATGAGCAATAATCCAATCTGTGAAATGCGCGAACGCGTTAACATTTTTGAGAGAAAGCATCGGACCTTCGAAGGTGGACATTCCGTAAGCGGTAACCGCAATAACAAAAAACTTGAGAATAGGATCGTCCCTTACTTTATCCCAGGCTCCTCTTAGAGTTAAAAGTCCGTTAAGCATTCCGCCCCACGACGGCGCAATAAGCATTATGGAAAAAGCCGTGCCTAAGGACTGCGCCCAATCCGGCAGCGCGGTATAAAGCAAATGGTGAGGTCCCGCCCAAATATAGAGGAAAATCAACGCCCAAAAATGAAGAATCGATAACTTGTAGCTGTAAATCGGACGGTTGGCAGCCTTAGGAAGATAATAATACATAAGTCCCAGAAAAGGCGTGGTTAAAAAGAACGCCACCGCGTTATGCCCGTACCACCATTGAACCAGCGCGTCCTGCACTCCGGCGTAAAGCGAATAACTTTTTAGTATTGTAACCGGCAGTTCGAACGAGTTAACGATATGCAGCACTGCTACTGTAACAAAAGTAGCAATATAAAACCATATTGCCACATACATATGTTTTTCGCGGCGCTTGGCAATTGTGCCGAACATATTGATACCGAAGGCAACCCAAACAATCGCAATAGCTATATCAATAGGCCATTCCAATTCCGCATATTCTTTACTGGTTGTATAACCCATAACAAGCGTTACTACCGCGGAAACAATTATTGCCTGCCAGCCCCAAAAATGGAATTTGCTTAAAAAGTCGCTGAACATTCTGGCTTTGGTTAATCTTTGAAGCGAATAATATATGCCGGCAAATATAGCGTTGCCTACAAAAGCAAATATTACCGCGTTAGTATGCAGCGGACGAATCCGCCCGAAAGTTACATACTGCAAATTTAGATTTAACTCCGGTATGAATAATTGAAACGCTATTATCAAACCGACAAGCATTCCAACTACTCCCCATAATACAGTCGCAAAGGTAAAATACCTTACAATATTGTTATCGTATCGGAATCTTTCTACATTCATAAAAGGGGCTCCGTAATTGATTATTAATTGTTTTTATTTTCTTTTTTAATATCATCGTCGAATAACATCCGAACCGAAGGCGTGTATTTATCGTCATACTGTCCGCTTTTAACCGACCAGAGAAACGCCAGGAGAAATCCTCCGGCAACGAGCAGACTAAAAGCCAATAAAATTATAATTACAGACATACTTACAAACCTTTCCTTCCGGAGATTAAATTTGTAGCTATCGTTGTGAATAACACAATGCTTATAGAACTCAGCGGCATAAGAATAGCCGCAACCAATGGACTTAATTCGCCGGTAACGGCAAACGAAAGTCCGATAAAATTGTAAAAAAACGAGATTACAAAGCTAATAATAATAATATTTTTACTCGATTTAGAGAAAAAAATCATTTCAGCGAGTTTGCCGAAACTTTCTCCCTCAATTATGGCGTCGCAGGCGGGAGAAAAATTATTTACATTCTCCGATACGGCAATACCCACATCGGCTTGAGCTAAAGCTCCGGCGTCGTTAAGTCCGTCGCCAATCATCAACACTCTCCTTCCGGCAAGCTGAAGTTTTTTTACGAATTCCAGCTTATCTTCAGGCTTTTTACCGAACAGCATTAAAGTGGATTTAGGGAAATAAACGCTGAGTTCCTCTTTATCGTTTGATGAATCTCCCGATATTAAAGCCATGTTGTAATTATTTTTCAAAGAATTTATGACTCGGTCAAAGTTATTCCGGATTTTGTTTCTTATGGCAAAAACGCCTTTATACTCTCCGTCGATAGATACATGCACTTCGGAAGCGAGAAATTCCCGTCCGCTCTGAATTGAGCCTGAAACAAAATCGGCTGAACCCAATTTAATCACTCTATTATTTATCGACGATTTAATTCCTTTGCCCGGCGTTTCCTCGAACTCGCCCGCGCTAATTACCTCGGATTCGGCAAAATACTTCGCGATTTCGGCGCTCAGCGGATGATACGAATTTGAAGATGCGGATTTAATCAGCGATTTTCCTTCATCGGTTAAATTTCCGCGGAACCTGATTGAAGCCAACCCCGGTTTGGTAATAGTCCCCGTTTTATCGAAAACGATATCCGTTACGGAAGCTATCTTTTCCACAACGCCGGAATCTTTCAAATAGAATTTATTCCTTCCTAAAATTCTAAGCGAATTGCCGAGAGTAAAAGGCGTGGAAAGCGCGAGAGCGCACGGACAAGCTACAATTAGAACGGCTGTAAAAACGTTCGCCGATTCCGAAGCGTTTGCAAAAAGCCAGTAAATTCCGGCTGATACGGCAATGCCGAGCACGGCAAAAGTAAAATATTTACTAACGGAATTCGTAATATCATTTAATAAACTTCCTTCTTTTCTGAAAGCGGAATGCTGCCAGAGTTTTGTTAAATAACTCTGCGATACATCCTTAACGGCTTCCAACTCAATCGCGCCGCCTATCTGCCTGCCTCCGGCGTAAATAATATCTCCGCTCGCCAATTCAACGGGAGCCGATTCGCCGGTCACAAAACTGTAATCAATAAACGTTCTATTGCTTAAAAGAACCGAATCGGCTGGAATAATCTCGCCGTTTCGCGCTATAAATTTTTGTCCCACTTTAAGATTTTCAAGCGGAACGGTTGTTTCGAAATTTCCTTTTTTGATAAGAATAGATACCGGGAAGTAGGATTTATAAGTTCTTTCAAAATTAAGAGCTTCGTAGGTTTTACTTTGAAACAGTTTCCCAATCAGAAGGAAAAATATCAATCCTGCAAACGAATCGAAGTACCCTGTACCGTAACCTCCGGCAACATCCGCAGCGCTGCGGACAAAAAGCGTTATTATACCGAGCGAAACCGGAACGTCGATATTCACAATTTTCTTTTTTAATCCGAGAAAAGCGGATTCAAAATAAGGGAAAGCGCTATAAAGAAGAACCGGAACTGAAAGCAGCAAACTCAAATATCCGAAATAATTTTTAAGCCAGGGTTCAACGGCGGAGGAAAAAGAGAGATAATCCGGAAAACTAAGGAGCATTATATTCCCAAACGCGAATCCGGCAATACCGATGCGGTAATAAAGTTTTTTATTCGATTGTTTGAGCGCTTTAGAGTTTTCGTTTGAAAGATCGGGCGAGTAACCGAGCGAATCGAGCAATTCAACTATACGGCGAAGATCGGTTTTGGAATTTTGAAATCTGACATCCAATTCTTTTTTCAGAAAATCCGTCCGGGAAAGTAGAATGCCGTTATCCAATTTATGGAGATTTTCAAGTATCCAAATGCACGAAGAGCAATGAATTTGAGGAATATAAAATTTTACCGATGTAATTTCCCCGTTGTCGAATTCAACAAATTTTTCTACGAATTTAGCGTCGTCTAAAAAATCAAAATTTCTTACATTCAACGATCTTTTCTTCACTCCCGGGTTGGATTCAAAAGAATAATAATCGCATAAGTCATTTTCTTCCAATAATTCAAATACCGTTTTACAGCCGTTGCAGCAAAATAATTTGCCGTTGGATTCAAATGAGTCGTCTTTACATTTATCCCCGCAGTGGTAGCAAATCAACTCTTCCTTATTTAATTTTTTTATCCTTTCAATGGTATTCAAAATAATTGCTCGCGCTCTTTTCTAACATTAAGAAAATTTTAATCCGAAAAAATAACACAAATTGTCGATAAATAGTAGAGCGTTCAGCTTAAAATCTTTTATTATTTGACGTTATAAACCCGACCATTAGTACTTT
>CAYNUJ010000037.1:0-20373 GCA_964400095.1 uncultured Melioribacteraceae bacterium | reverse complement strand
ACAACTGATCACATTTTTTAGTCACTAACTGACAATCGCAAGCATTCTCATAAAGTATGGAAGCCGCAAATATGAGCGATAAAAGTACGGCAATATTAGGAGCGGGACTTGCGTTCGGGATGCAGTTATATGTCGAAATTCAAGACGGCTACGGACCTAAATGGGGATTCAGTCCCGGAGACATCGTTTCGGATTTAATAGGCTCCCTTTACAGCGTAGCAGTTTATTATTATCCGTATCTAAAAAATATTCAGCCGAGAGTAAGTTATTTTCCTTCCGAAGAGATGCGCAACGGCACAAAACCGGATATGAATATATCCGATGATTACGAAGGACAGAAATTATGGCTTTCCTTCCGGATGAAAAAAATGCTGCCCGAAAATATTGCCGAGGTATGGCCCTCGTGGCTGATGCTCTCCGTTGGATACGGTGTGCGTAACTTGGACGGCAGAGGCGGGGGAGATAAAGAGTTCTATTTCGGGTTCGATTTTGACGCCGAAGAAATTCCTTTGCACGGCAAGTTTTGGCAGTTTGTTAAGAACACGCTTAATTTTATTCATTTCCCGATGCCTGGAATAAGATTTTCTCCGGATGCGGCATTTTTAGTATTTGCTTATTAGGATGAAATACTGCGTATGAAATACTGCGTATGAAATATAAACTATGAAATACAGTATAATTATACCGACATTAAACGAGGAGAAACTTTTACCGAATCTCCTTAAGCAGCTATCGAAGCCGGAATTAAAACAAAAATATGATTTTGAATTGATAATTTCCGACGGAGGGAGCGACGATAAAACGGTTTCCATCGCTGAAAGTTTCGCCGATAAAATTATATTGAATAAAAGCAATAAAAAAGAAAATATCGCGATAGGTAGAAACAAAGGCGCGGCGGCTGCTTCCGGCGAAGCGCTTATTTTCTTAAACGCGGATACCGAACTGCAGTCGGCTGAATATTTTTTAAATATCATCGACAATAATTTTTATGACTCTAAATATCTCGCTCTTACATGCCAAGTTGATATAAAAAAGGAGCATAAAAAACTATCCGATTCTTTTTTCCTTGCTTTCTATAATCTCTATTTCCATTTATTAAATATCATCGGAGTCGGAATGGGAAGGGGGGAATGCCAGGTAGTCCGCAAAAAAGTATTCCAAGATGTTGGAGGATTCAACGAGAATTTACCCGCCGGAGAGGATTTTGAACTCTATAACCGGATTAGACGGAAAGGCTATATACTTTTTGAAAGGAAATTGACGGTTTACGAATCTCCGAGAAGATATAGAAAGTTCGGACATTTTACTATATTTTTGACTTGGACGTTGAACGGAATATTTGTTCTTTTCCGCAAAAAATCTATGTCGAAAGAATGGGAACAAATCAGATAATGAAAAAAATATTTTTTCTCCTCATTATTAGCGGTATTTCATACGCGCAAATAGGATACGTAGAATATGACCATCCGGTTTATTCGTTTCTGGAACGGATGAAAGCTTCCGGAGTTATTTCCGATTATAATTCGTTTGAACTTCCGAAAACGAGAAAGCAAGTCGGCAAATGGCTGAATGAGATAAATGAAAAAAGACAGACCGTTACTTCCGTCAATCAAAAAATCCTCAACGATTTTCTATCGGAATTCGCGTTTGAAACCGATACTAAGTTAAATTATACTTCCGCTTTCGACGAATTGTCCGTTAAAAAAATATTTTCCGAAAAAGAAAAATATCTTTACTATTACATAGATTCGAATCGTACAAATTTCTTTGTCAATTTACTCGGCAGTTTAAATTACATTAGCCGTTCCGATGTAAATTCATCTCCCTCCAATGAATTGAATGCCAATACAACAATTTTCAAATTCGGCGGAATTATTCGCGGTTCGTTTTTCGATAAAGTCGGATTCGAAATGAAAGCGACTAACGGAACATTCTTCGGAAACAGACGGCTCGCCAATTTGCAGGGAGACAATAAATATAATTATAAATTTAATTATGGACCGAGCGATAATTTAGGCTCCGATTTTTTCGACCAGACAGAAGGATTTTTGGCTTATCAGAATGATTGGATGAGTTTTAAAATAGGCAGAGATCGTCTTTACATTGGGCAGGGAATAATTAAAGATATTGTAAGCGATAACTCAACCAATTACGATTATCTGAATTTCACTCTGAATTATAAGTCATTCGAATATACTTTTATTCATTCGCGTCTGCTCGGCGATCTTAATCTTAAAACCGTTTCTCCGGGCGTAACAAACAAAGAAGTCGGAATTAAAAATTTCGTTTATCACAGGTTCGGATTAAATTTGAAGAACACAACGTTTATTGGGATAGGGGAAACCGTTATATATAACGGCAGATCGATAGACCTTTCATATTTAAATCCGTTTAACTTTTACAAAAGCGCAGAGCATGCCAATCAGGATAGGGATAATTCCATGCTTTTCTTCGATATTTCGAACTATTCGATACGCGGAGTAAAAATATTCGGTTCGCTTATTATCGACGATATGGATTTCAGTAAATTCGGCGCCTCTTGGCTGGGAAATATTACTATTTTCAACGCGGGAATTTACACAACATTGCTGCAAAATATTGTTCCAATCGACTTTGAATTACAGTACCTCAGAATAGATCCTTACGCATATTCGCATAGAATAAAAAAGAATAATTACACAAATTTCGGAGCGTCGTTAGGAGCGCCGATACAGCCGAACAGTTCGACAATAGCGCTGAAATTTACTTATACGCCACACTATAGGTTCTGGATTGATTTGCTTTTCCGTTACACTGTTCACGGACAAAATGTTTTAAGCGATTCGGGAGAATTGATAAATAACGGCGGAGATATTGAAACGGGATTCTCTTCTTCAGATTTACCCGATGCTAAATTCCTAAGCGGTCCAAAGGAATTTACGCGCTTTTTCAATGTGTCTTTTTCTTATCAAACTATTAAAAATTATTTTATTAAGGGTGGAATGAATTTCCTATCCAATGTAAACTTGAGCGGCAGTAGTTCTTATTACGAAATTTATGCCGGTATTGATCTTAGAATTTAATTTTTGACGTCTATCTTTTAAGTCGAACTTAAGCATGCAAGCTAAAACCGGTAATAATCTCATTGTCGGAGAAAATAGTCTGAAAGCGTCTTTCGATCTTAATCTTTCGTTGATTTGTGATTTAAATCATAATCAGCGTCGTTAGCATTCCTTATCTTGCACCCGTTGACTGGTATTATTGTAATTACAACAAACCTTAATAGAATAATGCATTGAATAATTATTTCGAAATATCGTCCGAACAAAAAATTTATCCTTATCAAAATAAATTCCCTCAAATTGATTCTTCAGTTTTCCTTGCTCCCGGTTCAAAAATAGTGGGCGAAGTTTCAATCGGGAAGAATTCCAGCGTTTGGTATAATACCGTCATTCGCGGCGATGTAAATTTCGTTGAAATCGGTGATTGGACAAACGTCCAGGATTGTTCAATGCTGCACGTTACCAATGGAAAATTCCCATTAATAATAGGCGACAGAATAACAATAGGACATAGCGCGAAACTTCACGGCTGCATACTCGAAGACGCTTCATTAATCGGCATAGGCGCAATAGTTTTGGACGGCGCCGTTGTTGAGAGCCGGTCGATGGTAGCGGCGGGAGCGGTAGTAACTCCCGGTTTCCGAGTTCCTTCGGGTAAATTAGCCGCCGGAGTGCCCGCTAAAGTTATTAGGGATTTATCCGATTATGAGTTGTCGGATATCGAAATTTCCGCGGAAAGATATTTTAAATATGTTCAATTGACTTTAGAATCAATGAAAGAACAACTATGAAATTAAAATTTTGGGGAACCCGCGGCTCAATACCAGTGCCCGGGAAAAATACTGTAAAATACGGTGGGAATACTCCCTGTGTACAAATAACGGCGAATAAAAATTTTACGTTTATTCTTGACGCCGGTTCCGGCATTAGGGAATTAGGCGAAGAACTCATTCGATCAAGAAAATTCGACGATCTGAAAATATTTATTACGCATACGCATTGGGATCATATTCAGGGACTTCCGTTTTTCAGACCGCTTTATCACACCGGATTTAGAGTATCGATTCATTCCAACGTTAATAACGGAATGAAAATAGAAAGCATTATAGATTCGCAGATGAATCCTAATTTTTTCCCCGTAAGCAAAGATGTATTCCGTTCAAAAGTACACTTTTCAAAAATATCCGCGAATGCGGATTATGAATACGACGGAACGGTTGTCAGCACTTTGCTGAGCCATCACTCAAAAGGAACTCTTGCTTATAAAGTAAGATCTAACGGTAAATCCGTAGTTTATTTAACAGATAACGAACTAATTTACGACGCTGAGAAAGACCCTTCCTTAGAGGATATTCAAAAATGGAATGAAGACCTTCTCTCTTTTGTATATAATGCCGATTATTTAATTCACGACTCAACGTATAAACTATCCGATTTCAGACCGAAAATAGGGTGGGGGCATTCTAATTCTGTTTCAGCCGCAATGTTCGCTCATCTTGCCGGAGTAAAAAATCTGTTATTATTTCACTACGATCCGATTTACACCGATAAAGATGTTGACGAATTGTTTGCCGATTCGAAAAAGACTCTTAAGAAAATTGGAAGTCATGTTAATATTACCGCCAGCCGCGATAATTTAGAAATCGACATCGACTAATTCGGAGGAAATTTGGTAAGAGGACTTACTGTTTATAACCATACTAAATTTCAAATATCCAAATTAAAGGTACATTCAGTCGTTTCGTCGAGTTTGCAAAAACTTGATTTAAGTGTAATTTCACTGGAAATTAATTTTATGGATTCCGAACAAATTGAAGTTATTAATGTACAATACCTTAAACATCATTTTTCAACGGATATAATTACATTCAGTTATTCCGAAAATAAAAAGTTGTTAGACGGAGAAATATTTATTTCTTTGGAAGACGCTCTGAAAAATGCTAAATTATTTAATGTTTTGTTCGAAAATGAAATTGCAAGGTTGATTATTCATGGAATTTTACATATGATTGGATATGATGATATTGAACCTATGGCTAAAAGGATAATGAAGAGGAAAGAGAACGAATTAGTTGAATCAATATGGAGTAATTCTCTAAAAGGAATAGTTAAATTATGACATCCAAAGTTGTAGAAATTGTAGCCAAAATACTTGAGGGAATGAGTAATAATATATCTCTTGAGGAAGTTAATAAACAATTAAAGAAAAGAAAGGATTTCGATCAGCAGATTGTAAGCGCGGCTTTCAGTTTGGTTTACGATAAAGTCCTTTCCAGAAAAATCCGGGCGATTAAAGAGCAAAAGTTAGATAATATTCGTTTCTTAAGCGAAGAAGAAAAGGAAACTCTCGGTATTGAAAATTACAATTATCTTCTCCATCTGGCTAATGTGGGACTGTTAAATTCCATTGATATTGAAATGCTTCTCGAACAAATAATGATGTTCCCGACGGAAACGATCAAAAAAGAAGACATCAACTGGATAATTTTGTTATCCTTAGTTGATTTCGATAACGAGATTCTTCCGGGAAGCAGAGTATTGCTTTATTCCTCCGATACTATTAACTAATTAGAAAATTTAAATGACTATTAGCCCTTTTGGTGAAAAATATTTAAATGATTATTTAAAGGAACTCTCCGGCGTCAGGCGAGCTTCGGAATTGACGCTGAAATCTTACCGCATTGATTTAGAACAATTTTTTAATTTCACTTCCGAATTAAATAAAAGCGGAGTTGAAAATATAAACGAAAAAATTGTCCGCAAATTTATGGTAAACCTTTCGGCTAAGGGGCTTGAAAGAAAATCCATTGCGCGTAAATTAAGTAGTTTGAGGGGTTATTTTAAGTATTTAAGACGGAATAATATTATTGAATCCGACCCGATGAAGCGGATTTCCAATCCTAAAGCGGATAAAAAACTTCCGGAAACAATTTCCCTTGACTCTTTCGATAAAATTATTAAATTGATTGATGAAACAAGCGACGAATACGCCGCTTCCCTTAACAAATTAATTTTCGATCTATTATATGGATGCGCGCTTAGAGTATCCGAATTATGCAGCTTAAATTATGAAGATATTGATCTTGAACGTAAAGTGATAACGATATTCGGTAAAGGAGCTAAAACGCGCATGGTTCCGATTGGAGATCGAACAATTAAAACATTGAACGATTATGTTAACAAATTAAGAAAGGAGGACTGCCAATTTTTATATTCTAAAAAAGGTATAAAGATTTATCCAAGATACGTCCAGCGTTTGGTAAAAAAATATATCGGCGCGGTTAGCGATATTTCGAACAAATATCCTCACACATTGAGGCATACCGCCGCCACTCATATGCTGGACAGAGGAGCTGATCTGCTTGCCGTTAAAGAAATTCTCGGGCACGAAGATCTCTCAACTACACAGATATACACTCACGTAAGTGTAGAACGCTTAAAAAAAACATATAAATCAGCACACCCTAAATCATAAAGGAGTTGTTATGAACGTACAAATAACATCACGCAAGTTCAGAGCTAAAGATTCCCTTAAGGATTACATAAAGCAGGAACTCAAATCATTAGAACGTTATAACGAAGAAATTCTTGAGGCGGAGGTCGTTCTCCACTATACTCATTTGAAAGATAGTATAAAAAGTGCTGAAATTCTTATTCAACTACCGGGTAAATCCTTTTTCGCCGAGGTGAGCAGCGATGAATTTAGAAAGTCTGTCCGCGATTGTGTTCAGAAGCTCGAGAGACAGCTTAAAAACTTCAAAGCCAAAAGAAGGAAGAAAGTTAAAGTATGAAAATCTCCGACAAGAATATTACCCGAAAAGAAAACATTTCCATCGATTTCTTTTTTAATCTTGCCAAAGACAGATTCGGTTTGAAACTGCTCAATGAAAGAGTGGGCTTCAGCCGTTTGATTACGGAACAGAATCTCCATAGACCCGGTCTTGCATTGGCCGGGTTCTTGGATTTATTTACATACAATAGAATTCAGATATTCGGCAATACCGAGATGCGCTATCTCTACAAGCTAGCCGAAGAAAAAAGAAAAGAAATATTAACCGATTTTTTAGAATTTGACCTGCCATGCATTATTATTACGAACGGAAATACTCCTCCCGACGAAATGATTGAATTAGCCAACGATAACCATATCGCTATTTTCGGCACGGAATTGGAAACGACAAAACTAACTTTCTTAGTGAGCGATTTATTGGACGATCAGTTTGCTCCTATGGTATCGGTGCACGGCTCTTTTGTGGACGTTTACGGCGTGGGGATGCTAATAGTGGGGAAATCCGGCATAGGGAAAAGCGAAGTGGCGTTAGACCTTATTGAGCGAGGACACAGATTGGTTGCCGACGATGTTGTTATTCTCACCAAAAAAGGAGAAGGAATTGTAATGGGCGCCGGGACCGAACTGGTAAAACATTTTATGGAACTAAGAGGAATCGGGATTGTAGATGTTAAAAATATTTTCGGCATTCGTTCAATTCGATATCAAAAAAGACTTGAGATTGTGATTGAATTAGAATTATGGGACGGAAATAACGATTATACAAGAACCGGATTAGACAACAATACGGTTGAAATTCAAGGCGTTTCCGTTCCATACATTAAGCTTCCGATAGTGCCGGGGAAGAATATTACCGTTATTGCGGAGGTTATTTCACTCAATTATCTGCTGAAACATTACGGCTACGACGCGGCTAAAGTCTTTCAGGAAAGATTGTCGGAAAAGTTAAAACAGAAGATTGAAAAAAACAAAAGAAGCGTAGATTACTTTGAGCATGATTTTGAATAAAAAAATAATGTTGACTACTAATAACTCTTTTATTACATTCGCAACTTGAATATGAAACAATTTTACTTTTTTTCAAAAAATAAGCTAAAATTCGTCGAAATAAGAAATTTTTACAGAAAGTACGTTTTTCTGGTAATTTTTTCCGCGACGTTGATTTCGTTCCTGATTTTCGGAACATTTTTCCTTATTAATGAGATAATTAATCCCGACGCGAAGTTGAAGGATCTTAAAACTGAAAACCGAGCTCTCGCGGAAAAATTATCGCAGGCTCTAAATAAATTTGAAGAGTTTGACGGGGAATTGGAAAAATTAAGGAAGGAAAATAATTATTTGCGGCTATCGGTTAATCTTGACCCGATTGATTCGGCTGATTTTGAAATCGGAACGGGAGGAAGCGTATTCGACGATATTCCCGTTTCCAATTCGGAAGACATCGCGAATGTGGTTAACGCGCTGAATTCAAAGATTAGCAGGGTTACGTCAGAGTTAACTTTTGAGAAGAATAATTTTAGCGAAATAAAAAGTACGTTTGAGCGCAATAAACTTTTATACGACGCCATTCCCGCGATTAAACCTGCGGTGGGTCCTTTCGGCGACCGTTTTGGTATGAGAAGACATCCGATTCTTAAAATAAGAAGGATGCATACCGGGGTTGATATTTTGGTCAACACCGGAACAGACGTTTACGCTACCGGTAAAGGAAAAGTTGTTTATGCGGGCAGACGAGGCGGATACGGCAGAATTGTTGAAATTGACCATGGCTTCGGTTATAAAACAATTTATGCCCATCTGCGTAAAATTTTGGTGAGAAGAGGACAGAAAGTAAATAGGGGAGATAAAATCGCCTTGAGCGGAAATTCCGGAAAACTTTCAACCGGACCGCATTTACACTATGAAGTTAGACATAATGGAATTCCTTTAAACCCGAGAAATTTTATATTCGACGACGTAAATATTTTTGATATTGTTAAAAATTAGTAATTTCGGAGAAAAATATGATTTGGACAGTTGAATTAGCTTCATTCTTAGACGACGCTCCCTGGCCTGCCAGCAAGGATGAACTGATTGACTATGCCGATAGAATCGGCACGCCGTATGAAGTTATAGAAAATTTAAAGGAACTCGAAGACACCGATGAAATATACGAATCGATTGAAGATATTTGGCCGGATTATCCGACCGACGAAGATTTCTTTTATAACGACGACGAATATGATTACACTTGATGAATGAAATACTTAGCGACGGTTTATTAGGGCAGGATCGTCCGTTAGAAATATTATCTAATTTCAACAATTCAAATAGAATTCCCCACGCAATGTTGTTCAGCGGTCCCGAAGGTGTAGGGAGACACTTAGCCGCCCAAAATTTTCTCAAATTACTTAATAATTCCCTCCCTGAATCAAAAAAACTCAAAATTTATTCTCAAATAGAAAATTTGGAAGAACCTTCCGTTAAATTCATTATGCCTTTACCACGCGGGAAAGGGGAGAGCAATAAAGATTCTCCTACCGCAAAATTAACCGCCGGACAGATTGAAGAGATTGCTTCGAACTTAAAAGCCAAAGGGAAGGATACTTATCATAAAATAAAAATATCCGATGCGAATGCCATTAAAATAAGCAGCATACGAGATATTAGAAAATTTATCACTCTTTACGGCTCCGGCGAAGAATACAAAGGCATTATTATTAGCGACGCTCACATGATGTCAGCGGAAGCGCAGAACGCTTTACTCAAAAGTCTGGAAGAGCCGCCGGAAAAAATAATTTTTTTTCTGATAACCAATCAAATTGACAGGTTATTGGAAACCATACTTTCCCGAAGCTGGAAAATTGATTTTATGCCGTTAAGCGACGATCTGCTTGAAAATATTCTTACTAAGAATTATCAGATTGAGCCGGGAAGAGCAAGAACTCTTAGCGCATTAGCTTACGGTTCGGTTACAAACGCTCTAATGATGAAAGAAATTGATTTAGATGAAGCATTCGAATCGGTGATTACTATTCTCAGATATTCCATGGGCAGGAAATACGCCACAGCTCTTAAAGAGTTTAATTCAGCCGTCGATAGAAGTTCGCCCGAATCATTTTTGCTAATAATGAAATTGATGCTTCACTGGTTTGGCGACGCTGTGTCGCAGAATAAGTACGGCTCCATAAAATATTTCAAAAAATACTCCGAAACTATCGAAAAATTCAATATGCGATTTTCCGATAAAGACCTTTCTCCGGTCATAGACGCAATAAATAATTATATTTTATATTTGGAGCGTAATATCTCCTTGAATGTATTGATACTTAATATTATTTTTGAGTTGGCAAAGATAACTTTATAGGACAATTATGTATCATATAGATCTCTCTAATCTTGGAAACTTTCCCTCCGACAAAGAAGCGCAAAAAAAACTTCAAAATAAATGCGATAAAACTTATCAGAATATTATTGTTGGAAATATTTTGAATCAGCATAGACACATCAGTGCGTGCATGGCATGCAGTTCGATAGAAAACTGCAAAACTCCGCCCCCTGACGAAAGAGAAATCGCGGAGATTAGCTGCAATGGACTGCTTGGAACAGAATTTTGCGAAATAACTCCCGAAATGTATATTTATCTTGAAATGGACGATTTGATTATCGTGCAGTGGAACGGGACTTATGAAATCGCCAAATTTGTAGGGAAAGGTGAAATTGTTAAAATTAAAAGGAAAGAATTCGGTCTTTTCGGAGAAGATATACCGAGAGCTGTCCGGAAAGCAAATGAAAAAGATATTCGTCAATTCGAAAGGAATATTGACGACGAATTAAACGCGGTTAACATTTTCAAAGAAAAAATTGAAAAGCACAAATTGGAAATGAAATTAGTGAATATTCATTATCAATTTGACCGAAAGAAATTATATTTTTTCTATACCGCAAATGGTAGAGTTGATTTCAGAGAATTAGCTAAGGATTTAGCTGCGAATTTCAGAACGAGAATTGAATTAAGGCAAATCGGAGTCCGGGACGAAGCGAGGAAAATTGGCGGAGTAGGAATGTGCGGCAGGGAATATTGCTGCTCGACGTTTCTGAACGGATTCAGAAGAATTACCACTCAAATTGCCGCCGAACAAAATCTCACAAGTAATTTGTCCAAATTAAGCGGTCCGTGCGGTAAACTTAAATGCTGCCTTTCTTTTGAAATTGAAAATAATAACTAAATTTTTAGCCCTCTAACTCGGAGGGCTTTTTTATTTAATTGTGTAAATTATTTGATGAAATAGAATTTATATTTTCTTATATTCTATCACTAACTAACAATAGAAAAGGTGAAAAATGCGTAAAGTAGTTATTGTAGCGGCAAAAAGAACTCCCGTCGGCGCTTTTATGGGTTCTTTATCTCAAGTTTCCGCTGTAGAATTAGGTAAAACAGCTATTAAAGCTGTTTTGGAACAAGTAAATTTAGACCCAAAAGAAGTTGACGAAGTAATAATGGGCAATGTTCTTCCGGCTGGGTTAGGACAGGCTCCCACGCGTCAAGCGGCTATTTATGCCGGCTTGCCGGAGAGAACCGAATGTTTAACAATTAACAAAATGTGCGGCAGCGGATTAAAGGCGGTAATGCTGGCTCATCAGGCAATTAGTCTCGGCGACGCGGATGTTATTGTAGCCGGAGGAATGGAAAGTATGACCAATGCGCCCCACCTTCTGATGAATTCACGCAAAGGTTACCGTATGGGCGAAGTGAAAGTTATTGATTCTATGATAAATGACGGATTGTGGGACGTATATAACGATTTTCATATGGGATGCTGCGCCGAAGCTTGTGCCAGAGATTATAATTTAACGCGAGAGGAACTCGACGAATATTCAGTGATGAGCTACAACAGAGCAATTGAAGCTCAAAAAACGGGTAAGTTCGACGGTGAAATAGTTCCGGTAACTATAAAAACGAGAAAAGGCGAATCAATTGTTAGCGAGGATGAAGAACCCAACAAAGTTAAATTTGATAAAATACCGAATCTTCGTCCGGTTTTTGACAAAAACGGCGTTGTTACCGCGGCAAACGCGTCAAAACTTAATGACGGAGCCTCCGCTTTAATCGTTATGTCCGAAGAAAAAGCTAAGGAATTGAATCTTATTCCATTAGTTGAAATTGTAGCTCAAAGTTCCGCGGCTAAGGCTCCAATTGAATTTACCACCGCTCCGGCTGACGCGATTCAGAAGGTTCTTAATAAAGCGGGTATGACAATAGACGACATTGCTTTGTATGAAATAAACGAAGCTTTTGCAGTGGTTACCGTTGCGGTAAATAGAATATTGGGTATTTCATCCGATAAAGTAAACGTAAACGGCGGAGCAATAGCGTTGGGGCATCCGATTGGCGCCAGCGGCGCAAGAATTCTTACTACTCTTATATATGAAATGAAAAAACGGAATGTTTCTCACGGTTTAGCTACGCTCTGTATCGGCGGCGGCGAAGCTTCCGCTGTTATTGTGAAAAATTATACTGAATAGGGAGGAACTATGGAAATTAATAAAGTTGCCGTTATCGGAGCCGGAACAATGGGTAACGGGATCGCTCATGTGTTCGCTCAAAACGGTTTTCATGTTGAATTATGCGACGTTAAGGAAGGATATCTCGAAAAAGCCGTTTCTGTTATAACGAGAAATTTAGACCGGCAGGTAAAGAAAGAAGCGATTACCGTTGAAGATAAAGACCATGCTTTAAGCCGCATTCATACGGTTGTAGGGATTGACAACATTTCATCAGACAACGATCTTGTAATTGAAGCAATAGTTGAAAACTTAAAAGTGAAATCGGATGTTCTTTCCAAATTAGAAAAGAACATCAAACCGGAGGCTATTTTAGCGAGTAATACTTCCTCGATTTCAATAACCGAACTTTCGTCGGTATGCAGAGCGGAAAAATTCATCGGAATGCATTTTATGAATCCCGTTCCGGTTATGAAATTGGTTGAAATCATCAGGGGATATTCTACTTCCCAGGAAACATACGATATAATTAAAGAAACCGCCGTTAAATTGGGCAAAACGCCGGTGGAAGTTAACGATTATCCCGGATTTATTTCTAATAGAATTCTTATGCCTATGATAAATGAAGCTGTTTTCGCGCTTTATGAAGGAGTTGCGAGCGCGGAAGATATCGACACAGTGATGAAATTAGGCATGGCGCATCCAATGGGACCGCTAACATTAGCGGATTTTATCGGATTAGACGTCTGTTTGGCAATTATGGAAGTCTTATACGAAGGATTCAACGATCCGAAATATCGTCCTTGTCCTTTATTGAAAAAAATGGTCGCCGCTAAAAAATTAGGAAGGAAAACTTCCGAGGGATTCTTCAAATATGATTGAAATTAACAATAGAGAAGATTTTTGAAGGCTAAATTCCGACTTATACAAGAAAAATTAGAAAAAATCAAACTCCCCGATTATTCGATTTTCAGTTTTTTCGCTATAATTACCGGAGCCGCGGCTGGGTTAGCCGCAGTTTTATTCCATAACTCAATTGAATTTTTCAACGAACTATTTTTCGAAACTCCGGATTTCCATCTTAAGTGGGGAGCATGGGTTCTCATTTTAATTCCGGCTGTCGGAATGCTCTTGCAGGCATTCATGATTCGCAGTTTCCCCAAATACGCCAAAAGGAAGGGAGTATCCGAGGTAATTAAAGCCGTCGCTCTCAGGGGCGGACTGCTTTCGTTTCGGACTACATTATTTCATTTTATAGCTCCGGTAATATGCATTTCCACCGGCGGGACTGTTGGACCTGAAGGTCCTGCGGCTCAGATAGGCGGGGGTATAGGGAGCAAGCTGGGAAATATTTTTGGTCTTTCAGACGCGAGACGCAGAATATTTACCGCCGCGGGAGCAGGCGCGGCTATTTCAGCTATTTTCAACACTCCGCTCGGAGGCATTTTCTTCGCTTTGGAAGTTGTATTATTGAATGATTTCCAAACGCCGACTTTTTCGGCATTGATTTTAGCTTCGGTTACCGCAAGCGCAATAGCGCGTATTTTAGTTGGGAATGAGTCTTTATTCCATTTCGTCCATACGCCTTTCACCGATTATTCTAACCTTTACGTATTCGCTCTTTTGGGTCTAATTATTGGCTTTTTATCCATACTTTTCATTCGGTATTCAAGTTTTGTAGAGCATTCATGCCGCACGGTTATCCTCAAAAAGTTTCCTCAGTGGATTGTAATGACGTTTGTTGGACTATTGGTCGGAGTTATCGGATTAAATTATCATGAAATATTCGGTATCGGTTATAACGCGATCAATGAATTTTTAAGCGGCGAAATGGTCTGGGAATTAGCCGCCATTCTTGTGATTCTTAAATTTTTACTTGTCCCGCTTATATTGTATTCCGGAGGATTCGGCGGTTTATTTGCTCCATCGCTGTTTATAGGGGGAGGAGTGGGGTATTTATTTGCTCTGGGAATGAATCAAATTTCCGGATTAGACTTAAATACCACTACTTTTGTGCTTGTTGGAATGGGCGCCGCATTAGGTGGAATAAATACAATTCCGATCTCATCAATATTGATTATTTTCGAAATGACTCAGGATTATAGTTTTATTTTGCCCTTAATGCTTGCAATTGTTATAAGCACAACGATGGTGCAGTTAGTTTTGCACGGTTCCGTTCACACAAAGCACCTTGAAGAGCAGGGTTTTCAAATTTCAAACGGCAAAGAAACACGAATTTTAAGTAATATTCTCGTTGAAGATATAAAATTAAAGAATGTTGAATTGGTAAAGGATGTTTCACCGCTTAATGAGATTGTAAGCAAATTGATCCAGTCCGATAGTAATTTATTTTACGTAGTAAATGATCAAAATAAGATTATCGGCGTTATTTCTCAAACCGAAATTCGTCCGATAATAGCCGATTATGATACTGTTAAGCATTTTATTGTAGCGAGAGATATAATGAACCCGGATGTATATTTAGCGTCTCCGTCTGATTATCTGGACAGAATCTTAAGACTTTTCGGTAAATATAACGTCGATGAATTTCCCGTCATTTTAGACAATGAAATATTAGGCGCGGTAGCGCGTCAGGAAGTAATTGACTGCTACAATAAAGAGAGTTTAAAGCGGAATTTAGCCGACGGTTTATCAGAGGAGATTTCTAATCTTGATATATCCGGCGAAACCGATCTCGGAGATTTTAAGATTGCGGAAAAGAATGTGCCCGACAAGTTCGTAGGTAAATCGCTTATAGATTTAAGGATAAGAAATAAATTCGGATTGGAGGTATTAGTTATTAAAAGACCGAAGGATATTTTTTCCGTTGATAAAGACGATTATGAAATAGTTGCGCCGGAGGCTAACACAAAACTACAGAGAGGCGATAAGATTGTAGTGTTCGGATCGAAGGATAAAATCCGGGGATTTCATTTAAACGTGAAATAAAGTAAATATCGGTAAATAGCGAAAAGTGTCGCATAATCTATATTATGTAAACTAATGAATCCCCCATAAATGATGTTTCAAGTTAAAATAAAGCTTTATTGTCATATTGAGTCCCGCTTTGCGGGACGAAATATCTCGATTTTGAGTAACATTGAGATTCTTCACTTCGTTCAGAATGACAATTTGTCAGTTATTCAAATGTTTCCTTTATTCAATTATATCGTCAATATTACTCTGCTAATATTTCTTTGCAGAAAGAATAAAATGATTGACAATATTATATCTTACCGATAAATTTTAGATAAAAATAGAGAACAATTAAAATAAAAACGATCCATACTACCGGAGACCTCCGCTTTTTTTTATTTTTTCTCTGATACCTGAACTTTAAACGTTTTTTCCGTTTTTCCCGTTCGTCTTCATCAGGTTTATAATACCTCGGCTCGTAATCAAATATACGGTGATTATGTTGCTTATTAAAAATCATTACTTTGAGCAAATTACTTTGAAATTATGATTATATTCTTTCACAACAGCTTTTTTAAGCCTTTCGCTTATAATTTCTCCGTCAGCTTGAACAAAATAAGGAGATATTAACTCAAATTCGCAGTATTTTGTTTTATAAAATGAAATATACGGAATTCGTTCCAATTTATTTATTAATGCCAGAGGCAGCGAACGAATAATTTTCAATTTACTTATTTTATCAATAATCGCTATTTCAAAAAAACCGTCGTTAATTCTAGCGTGCGGCGTAAGATAAAATCCGCCTCCCGACCTCGGACTGTTACCGAACGTAACAAGGAGCTTCTCCCCTTCAATAATTTGGTCATTTTCCAATTTAAGTTTAATATTAACAAATTCTAAATTCGCTAAACTTTTAAAAACCGATGCGACATAAGCGCTTGCTCCCGGGAGTCCGCGAAAACCGGTAATATTGTAGGATACAAACGCATCGAATCCAACGCCGAAAACATTTGCGAAAACTATTTCAAACAACTTTCCTTTATCGTCTTCAATATTTACTTTGAACAAATCGAATTCTTGTGTGGCAAAATCTTCGTTAAAGTAGTATTTCGTTAATTTTGTAAGATCGTTAGGCAATCCGAGACTCGCGAAAAAATCATTGCCCGTGCCGATTGGGAAAATACCGACATTAAATTTATCGTCGCTCGGCAATCCGTTCATTACCTCAAAAACCGTCCCGTCGCCTCCCGAAAGAAAAATATTATCGTATTCGGGAGCATACCGCTTTGCAAGAGCGGTGCAGTCGCCTTTATTTTCCGATATTTTTATATCGACATCAAAAGAATTACTCTTGATCGTATTTAGTAGTTCGTTCCTTAGTTTATTTCCTCTCTTACCGCCGGCAACGGGATTAACAATCAGTAAATTTCTCATTAATTAATTTGTACTCCATTTTTTAAGAATAGACGTTAATTAAATACGGCTTTAACAAATTCGTCAGGATCAAACGTCTGAAGGTCTTTAATACCTTCTCCAACGCCTATATACTTGATGGGGATATTCAATTCTGAGCAAATACTAAATATCATCCCTCCTTTTGCCGTTCCATCAAGTTTTGTAACAATTAGACCGGTTAAATCGGTATATTTGGAAAATTCCCTTGCCTGTACAATTGCATTTTGTCCCGTATTGCCATCTACAACAAGAAAAACTTCGTTGGGAGCATAATCGAGCGCTTTAGATAGGACTCTTTTAATTTTCCGTAATTCTTCCATCAGGTTATTTTTTGTGTGGAGTCTTCCGGCAGTATCGATCATAACAATATCGGCGTTTCTGCTTTTAGCGACGCTTAGCGTATCGAATGCCACAGATGAAGGGTCGGAACCATGCGAACGCTGTACAATTTCAACGCCTACTCTCTCAGCCCATATTTCCAATTGTTCGTTAGCTGCTGCGCGAAACGTATCTGCCGCGCCGACAATGACTTTCAGTCCGGCTTCTTTGTACAAATTCGCCAGTTTGCCGATAGTTGTAGTTTTACCGGCTCCGTTTACTCCAATAATCAAGATTACGAATGGTTTGTACTCTTCAATTCGTTCGAATTCCGAATTCGTCTTATAATTCTCTAATTCCCTTGTTAGTTCGCTCTTAATCACGGAAATTACTTCTTCAACTCCCCTTCCGTCAGTGTTTTTCAAACTTTTCCGGGCAGATTCTATAATTCGTTCCGCAATATTAATATTTATATCCGATGTAATTAAAATTTCTTCAATCTCTTCCAAAACATCTTCATCCACAACAGCTTTGCCGCTTACAGCTTCGGTAATTTGATTAACCAATTTACCGCGTGTTTTCGACAAGCCGGATTTTAATTTTCCGAAATCGAAGTTTTTAAACAGTTTCATTCTTACTCCAGCTTAAAGCTTCTTTCGCTCTAACCGCATATCCGATTAACGATAGGAAACTCAGAAAAATACTTATATAATAGAGTGAAACATCAAATATCCGTAACGACTCCAAATTAAGAGTTGCAAAAATCAGATAAAATCCAATTGAAGTTACCGTCATTTTGCCGAGTAAATTTGAGGGTAAAACTCTACCTAATTTTTTAGCTACTATTATACCGCCGAAAAAGATCAGAATATCGCGTAGAATAATCAAATAAAAATAAAATTCGGAAATAATATCCATCGCGAACATCATTACAACTATTGATATTATCATTGCTTTATCCGCAAGCGGATCTATAACTTTACCCAGCTCGGTAATTTCATTAAATTTCCTCGCGAGATATCCGTCCAACATGTCGGTTATCGCTCCGAACAAATAAAGCATAACGAGATAATATCGGATATTTGGCGATTTATCATAAATTGTGAAAAGGTAAATTACCGGAATTGAGAGCAAAAGTCGGAAAAAACTCAATAAATTGGATTTCGTATAAAATTCTTTCGCTTCATATTTCATTAACGCACCATAAATAATTGTTTTTTAACAAACAGGTAAAGTTATTTAACGTATAAACATAATATTAAGATTATAAATATCAGCTTTAGCCGGTAAATTTCCAAAATTACGACATCATTCGATTTATATATTTCAAGTCAAATATTTCAATTGTAAAAATCATTTGGGAAATTACAATTATTTTATTTTTTGAACTACGCATTGATGATTTATTTAAAGAAATTAAAATGAGTGGAGCATAAATAAATATACTGCTCCCACAATGCAGATATATATTATATATGATTTCACATTCATCTTAAACCGCTTTTTCTTTATTGAAAATTGGGATAAACTAAAAAGAACGTCAATTTTCACAGCAAATAGTTGTTTTTGTACAGTTAGCATTATAATATCATTTAATTACATTAATGTAACTGCTTGATAATTATATAATTACAGATTACAAATAAAGCGTTATAGAATAGATAACTAAAATATTAAATGCCTCTCAATCGTAATAATGCAATCTTATGGTTAAATGTAGCTAAGGCAGAATTGAGTCAATCGATTATTTAATCGTCGTATTCAAATTTACTGGTTTTTATGTCGATGGATGTCGGATAATTGCCGGTAAAACAAGCCGTACAGAAATCCGTGGGAGCATGATCAATCATTGATTCGAGCAATTCCTGTTCGGTAAGGTATTCGAGTGTATCTGCGCCGAGATATTCTCTCACTTTATCGATGTCGCCGTCAAATTTATTGGCGATAAGTTCTTCGCTTGAAGGGAAATCCATTCCATAATAACATGGATTGAAAATCGGAGGCGATGAAATTCTGACATGAACCGATTTTGGATTTGCTTCCCTTATTAAATTTATCAACTGTTTTGAAGTCGTACCGCGAACTATTGAATCGTCGATTAAAACTATCGTTTTTCCCTCTAAAACGCCTTTTACTGTGTTGAATTTAATTCTAACGCCTAATTCCCTTTTTATTTGTCCCGGCAAAATGAACGTCCGACCGATGTAATGACTTCTTATTAATCCGATTTCCAGCTTCGATTTAATTCCGTTATTCTGCAATTCCTGCTGATAACCGATAGCCGCCGTATTGGAACTATCCGGGACGGAAATTACGATCACTTTATCGTTCGGGTCTTCAACCGGATGATATTTAGCCAGATTTTTTCCTAATTTTCGTCTAATTTTATCTACATTTGCGCCGAATATTTGGCTGTCCGGGCGGCTAAAATAGATATACTCAAAAACGCAGTGTTTAACATCGTTTCCGTTTTTCGAGAAAATAATAGTTCTCATTTCATTAATATTTTTAGCGGCAATTGGAATAACAAGCAATTCACCGGGAGCAATATCGCGGATATATTCAGCTTTAATAATATCTAAAGCGCAAGTTTCGCTTGTAATCACCCAGCTTCCGTTCAATTTGCCCAAGCAGAGAGGACGGTAACCGTGAGGGTCTCTGGCGCCAATCAAATACTTATCCGTAAGAATAACTAAAGAGTATGCTCCGTCAATTCTGTTAAGAGCCGTTTTTATCTGTTCAATTTGATCGTTCAATTGACAACGGGCAATTAAATGGAGAATTACTTCCGTATCGGACGAAGTTTGAAAAAGCGCTCCTTCGTTTATTAATTCTTTCCTTATTTCTTTAGCGTTTGTCAGGTTGCCGTTATGCGCAACGCCGAGGTTTCCCATTCTGTAATTTACGGTAAAAGGCTGAATATTTTTCAATGTATCGGATTTACCGGTAGTTGAATATCGATTATGACCAATAGCGGTATTGCCGGTGAGAACGGAAGTGAAAATATCATCGGAATTGAAAACGTCCGATACCAGACCGAATCCTTTTTCATAATTGAATTTTATTTTACCTTTTTCGTCCGAGTTTCGAGTAACTATTCCCGCGGCTTCCTGTCCCCTATGCTGAAGAGCCGTTAAACCAAAGTAAGTTGTATAAGATGCGTCTTCGCTGCCCGTAACGCCGAATACACCGCAATTGCAGGTGGGTTTCTCTCGAAGTAGATCTATGTTTTTTATCATGAAGTTCCAATTAACAATAATTTTATATTTAACTGTCGAAGATAATTACGACGATTAAATATTCCAATGAACTATTGCAATAAAATCACGCAGGGACGCAGATAAATCCAAAAATTGTGAATAGAGGAAA
>CAYNUJ010000036.1:4443-21253 GCA_964400095.1 uncultured Melioribacteraceae bacterium | reverse complement strand
GGCGGGCATGGGGGTGAAAAGCGGCGCCGTTAACCACTAATAAAAAATAAGGGAATTAGTATCTTATCCTACCTCGCGAAAAATAAATAAAAGCGATGGGATAAAATATGGATTTGATATTATACTCGGCGCCGATTATCTATTTATGGAAAACATTATTTTTTCGGGCAAGTATGATATTCAGGGAAGTTTGATTGTAAGTAATTACGAAAGTACAGGATATTACTACTATAACGCTCCGAATAAAAATAATAAAAAAGATATATGGTTGGAAAGCGAAAGGTGTTTAGAATGAATCGTTCAAGAGTAAATTTTGGAATTACATTTTTCTTTTAAAGTGGTATATAAGTTACAACACGACCGCAGAACCAGTCCTGACTGAAGTTGAAGATTTAAGTTTACAATTTAGTTTAACATGCTAATTTGAAGTTGGTACAATTAATTAAAGTTATTCGCGATGTTTGACTAAAGGAAATTTAAGCGCTGTTTTCAGATAATTTATCAATTACAACAGTTTGTTAATTTTTATAAAAATGTATATATATGGATATACGCTTTTGTAGATTTAAACACCGGGAATAAACAATGATAACCAAAATTCAAAAATGGGGAAACAGTCAAGGAATACGTATTCCCAAAAATCTTCTTAGTAATTCTAAAATTCAAATTGGCGAAGAGGTTGATATTGTCGTTCAAGTTGGAAAAATTATTATTAAATCAACCAATAAAATACACGGAAGATACAGCATTTACGATTTAGTAAAAAAAATGCCGGATCAGTACAATACGACGGAGGAAGATTGGGGCGAACCTGTTGGAAAGGAGGTTTGGTAAATGCCTCGATATATCCCTGAAAAAGGCGACTTTGTTACTGTAACATTTGATCCGCAATCCGGACATAAACAAAAAGGACGACGACCGGCATTTGTTGTAAGCAATAAAGTATTTAACAAGGCTACAGGTCTTTCAATTGTTTGTCCGATTACAAATTCAAAACGCGGCATTCCTTTTCATGTTGAGATTCCAAAGGAGTTCTCTCTAACCGGTTATATAATGGTTGAACAGGTTAAGTCGATTGACTTCAAGAGTCGTAAAATCAAGCTGATTGGAAAAGCATCTATTAATATTATGGTTGAAGTACTTGGTATTTTAGATGCATGTATTTATCAAGACGCCTAACGTTATTCTCTCCGAAAGCAGGTGAAAAGAAATTAGGGCAGACGGGTGAACTTTGCCGTCGGGTATTTAGTTAAGGATGCGTGAATTAAATTAACCAAAGGAGATAATTATGAAAACAATGACCTGTAAACAACTTGGAGGCGCGTGCGATAAAGAATTTCACGCCAATTCATTTGAAGAAATTGCCGAAATGAGCAAGCGGCATGGAATGGAAATGTTCCAACAAAAAGATGAGGCACATCTGAAAGCAATGAGTGGAATGCAAGAACTTATGCAAAAACCGGAAGAAATGAGAAACTGGTTTGAAAACAAGAAAAAGGAATTTTCCGCATTGCCTGAAGATTAGAAAAAGGCGATAAGCGCGAAAGGCTCATACATCAAATATACTCGCATAACCAGCCGCTCCCCGAAGGAGTCCTGCGGACAAAACCGACCGCCCTGCTAAAAATAAAACGGACAGGCCCTCCTTCGTCCGGCGGTTGCCGGACTTCGGCGGACAGGCTGGGTGAAAAGCAATGCCGCTAGGCGCTAAAAAAATATTTATCTCCAATGAATATTTGGACGCATATTTTTGGCTGCGCAATCGCTAAGAAACATATTCATTAAATTTTGGTAGGGAATGCCTAATTCAATCGATAATTTTTTGAAATATTCAATAGTATCTTTTTCTACCCTAATGGATATTTGTTTCTTTAATTTCTTTACGTAAGGATTCTTAATGGAATTTGAAAAATCATATTCTTTTTTCATCTTATTTTACCTCAATGTAATATTTACTTTCAGATTTTGTCGCTTTTCTTGCAGAAATAATTCTAATAATTTCATCGTTTTTTCTATAAGTATGAACAACTATAAGGAGTTTCAATTTGTTTGAAATCCCTAAGATAATAAACCGTTCTTCTGTTTCAGAATGTTCAGGGTCCGGGATAACCCTTGCATTTTCATCAATGAAGACAGTTTTTGCTTCTTCAAATGAAATTTTATGCTTTTTAACATTAGTGAGATTTTTATTGTTATCCCACTCAAAACGTATATTATTCATGAATCTAATATAATGATATTATAATTATGCGTCAAATAAATAAAAGCGCCTAAAGTGATTAAGGATTCACCTCGAAGCCCAGCCAAAAAGACTGCGTGGTAAATCGGGGTAAGCTTTAATCGAGTGAGTTTTCTGCTAAGTTTTAGCTTGGTTTGCTTATTCAGTTTTACTTTTAGATTGGAAATTGTGTAATGTGAATTTGGTCAACGTGCTTGTTGAGAGATCCCCGCATTCGCTGAGACAGATTTAAGCGCGGCTTTGGTAAAAAATCTTTCCGTCCGCCTTCGCTAAAAAACAGCTACGGCGGACAAGCGGGTGAAAAGCGGCTCCGCTAATTGTCTGAAAAATTATCTTGACACAATTAATTAAAAGAACTATATTTGGTCTAAAAAAGGACTTGACTATGAAATTAAGTGAATCTGTAAAATCTATAAGCTATCTCAAAGCAAATGCCGCTAATTTAATTGACGAGATAAATAAACATCAAAAAACTTTTGTTATTACTCAAAATGGCGAAGCTAAAGTTGTTGTGCAAGACATTAAAATGTATGAAAAAATGCAGGATACAATGGCTATGTTAAAATTACTTGCAATGACAAATATTAAGAGCGAGGCTGCGTCTGATATTAAATCTACTTTCAATTCCTTACGAAAAGAATTAAAGTCTTTACGATAACATGAAAAAGTTTAAAGTATTAATTGACCCGCAAGCAAAAAAGGACTTGCAAGAAATATTTTACTATGTTGCGGCAAATGATAACATTGATGCCGCCGATAAACTTTTAAGCGCTATAGAAAAAACTTGTTGCAAATTGGAAGAGTATCCGGAAAGAGGTCATATACCGCGAGAATTAAAGCAAACCGGGATAAAAAAATATTTGGAAATCCACTATAAACCCTATCGCATAATTTATGAAATCAGCGACAATCTTATTTACATACATTCCATACTTGACGGAAGAAGAAATATGCAAGAAATACTTAGTGAAAGATTACTCAGATAATCTTCTTCTTACTTCTAGCTTCTCGTTTCTTACTTCTCGTTTTCTTGCTCTCGCTTCTCGTTTCTTGCTTTCTTACTTCCTTACTTCCCCGAAAGGTCTGTTATAAATAGTTCCTCGTCTTTCCTATTCCGGCAAACGATTTTAATTTTACTTTACGTTGGAAGAGACCCCTCATCTTGATTATATTTACAATTCATTTTAAAAAATGTGGTGCATTTTGGAAAGAGAAAAAATTTTAGTTACTTCGGCGCTGCCGTACGCAAACGGACCGATTCATTTGGGTCACTTAAGCGGGGCGTATCTTCCGGCGGATATTTATGTGCGTTACCATAGGTTAAAAGGGAGCGATATCGTTTATGTGTGCGGTTCGGACGAGCACGGAGTTCCGATTACAATTACCGCCGATAAAGAGGGAGTTTCTCCTAAAGTTGTAATCGACAGGTTCCACGGCATGAATAAAGAATCGTTCGAGAGATTCGGAATGGATTTCGATATTTATTCGAGAACCAGTCTGCCGATACACCACAAAACAGGCGGGGAATTTTTCCTTTCATTTCATGATCAAGGAATATTGAACGAGAAAAAAACAAAGCAGTTTTACGACGAAAATGCAAATAAGTTTTTACCCGATAGATATGTTGAAGGCACATGCCCCAAATGCGGGTTCGAAGAAGCGCGCAGCGACGAATGCGAAAACTGCGGAGCCATTTACGACCCCACGGAACTAATAAATCCAATCTCCAAAATCAGCGGCGAAAGACCGGTAGTGAAGGAAACATCGCATTGGTATTTTCCGTTAGGCAAGTACCAAGAACGGCTGGAAAAATATATTAACGAAAATGCCGAAAAATATAATTGGAAAGGAAATGTTCTTCAATACTGCCGCGGATGGTTTAAAGAAGGTTTGAAAGACCGCGCCGTAACCCGCGACTTGGATTGGGGAATTAAAGTTCCTCTCGATTCCGCCGACGGGAAAGTACTTTACGTTTGGTTCGAAGCCGTGCTGGGATATATTTCGGCTGCTAAAGAACTCTCCGAGCAAAGGAACGAACCGGATTTATGGAGAAATTATTGGCAGGATAAAAATACAAAGTATATCGCTTTTATCGGTAAAGACAATATTGTTTTTCATACTATTATTTTCCCGGCGATGCTTATGGCTTGGAACGACGCGAATGAGGATAAATTTGTACTTCCCCAAAATGTGCCGGCTAATGAATTCCTGAATTTTGAAGGGAAGAAATTCTCCAAATCCCGCGGATGGGGAATTGACGTACATGAATTTTTGAATAAATTTCCCGCGGATCCGCTCCGTTATGCTTTAGCGGCTAACTTGCCGGAAACTAAGGACACCGATTTTTATTTGAAGGAATTCCAAGCAAAAAACAATAACGAATTGGCGGCTATATTCGGAAATTTTGTGAATCGCACTTTTACATTCGCGCATAAACATTTCGAAGGGAAAGTTCCCGAAAAAGGAACGCTTTCCGAAATGGATTCCGCGATGGTCAAGACAATTGAAGAGGCTCCTACTAAAGTATCGAGACTTATCGAATCGTATAAAATTAGAGACGCCGTTTCGGAAATGATGAATCTCGCCCGCGCGGGAAATAAATATTTCAACGATTCGGAGCCCTGGATTTCCGTTAAATCGGATAAAGAAAAATGCGGAACTACTATAAATATTTGCCTCAATGCTATTTACACTCTCGCGGAAATATTTAAACCGGTTGTGCCGTTCGTTTCCGAAAAACTGTTTGGAATGCTTAACAAATCGGAGGTGAATTGGTTTGAAGCCGGAAAACAAAATATGAACGCTGGAGATAAAATTAACAAAGCGGAAATATTATTTTCCAAGATTGACGACGAAATTATTGATGATTTATACGCGGAATTAAGCGCCAACGCTGTAAATGAAGAGGAAGAGATCGAATATATTTCCTTTGAAGAGTTTGGGAAAGCGGATTTGCGCGTTGCCGTTATTAAAGAAGCGGAGAAGATTAAGAAAAGTAATAAACTGCTTAAACTCCAAGTGAGTGTGGGAAATACCCGGAGGCAGATTGTCGCCGGAATCGCTAAAAGTTATAAACCGGAAGATTTGATTGGCAGGAAAATAATAATCGTTTATAATTTACAGCCTGCTAAATTATTCGGAACCGAATCCCAGGGAATGCTGCTCGCGGTTGAAACGGCAGACGGGAAATTGGAAACTTTAACGGTCGGGGATAATGTAGATTCTGGAACAAAAGTAAGGTAGTTTGTAATTTTTATGGATAGAAAAAACGCGCCCAACAATAGGACAATAACTCTTTCTGAAGATGAATTAAAACAATATTCCCTGCAATCAATCTCTCTTTCCGAAACCGTTTCTGTTTCCGAAATTGAAGGACGAATTATCCAACAGAACTTTTTCGACGCCGCCGCGTTTTTACCGGATAAATTTGTGGATTTATTGTTCATTGATCCTCCGTACAATTTAAATAAAACTTACAAAGCGACTAAATTCAAAAAAAGAGACCTCGACGAATATACTGTTTGGTTTGAGGATGTGATAAGCAGATTAGTTAGGATATTAAAACCGGACGCTTCCGTTTATGTCTGCAGCGATTGGTATTCTTCGGTAGCGGTTTATTCCGTGCTGTCGAAATATTTTTATGTGCGGAACCGGATCACTTGGGAGAGGGAAAAAGGACGCGGAGCAAAAGCGAATTGGAAAAACAATACCGAGGATATATGGTTCTGTACGGTGGGTGAAGATTATTATTTTAATGTTGAAGCGGTAAAAATGAAGAAGAGAATTATCGCTCCGTACAGAGACGAGAACGGTTCCCCGAAGGATTGGAAGAAAGAAAAAAGCGGCAGTTTCAGGTTAACTCACCCGTCTAATTTATGGACGGATATTTCCGTTCCGTTCTGGTCAATGCCGGAAAACACTGAGCATCCAACCCAAAAACCCGAAAAACTGCTGGCGAAAATATTACTTGCCAGTTCCGAGGAAGGAGGATTTGTATTCGATCCGTTTGCCGGTTCGGGCACAACGCTCGCCGCCGCTAAAAAATTGAACCGGAAATATTCCGGAATTGAATTGGATGAATTTTACGCCGCGCTGACGCTTAAAAGATTATCAATGGCGGAAAACGACAAATCCATTCAAGGATTCTATGATGGCGTTTTTTGGGAAAGAAATTCTTGCCCGATAAGAAAATAGGAGAGAACTTTTAACAATAAGAGTTGTTTAATTCTCTTATTTTGCTTGATTTTATTTAATTCAATAGGTAAACTACTTAATTAAAATTTATTCTAATAAGGAGGTCCTTTAAATGCGGAAAAATCTGATATTTACTGCTATCTTGTTCTCTGCGGCGCTTTTTTCATGCACCCCGGAACATTCGAAAATTGTTGTTGCAGAATATGACGATTCTCAAATTTTAATGCCCGAATTTGAACACGCCTACGCCAAAAACGCCGGCGGCGTTCAAAAAGCCAAAGACGATTCAATTGAAAAAATGAAAAATTTTCTCGATTTGTATGTAAACTTTAAAATGAAACTTCGCGACGCATGGGTTAGAGGTTATTTCGACGACCCCGATATCAATAACGAAATTGATTCTTACGGTAAAAAAGTAGGTTCGGCTTATATTAAGGAAAAGCTGATTATCGAAAAAGGATTGAAGAAACTTTACGACGAAAGGAAATACGAATACCGAGTAAGTCATATTTTACTCCGCCCGAATAAAGCTCCAGGCACGAAAAATGTGATGGAGGAAGCGCAAAGCGTTCTTGAACAATTAAAAAAAGGAGCGGCTTTCGAAACTCTCTGTACCGATTATTCCGTCGATGAATATTCAAAAAAACACGGAGGCGATGTTTACTGGCTGACTTCGGGTTTAATAAGCCCCGAATGGGACAAAGCGGTTACAGCTACGCCGGTGGGCGAAGTTTATCCGGAACCGGTTAAAACTAAATACGGCGTTCATATAATTAAAGTTACGGACAAAAGAGAGCGGACGCCGGAAATTAAAGCTCGTCATATCCTGATTACTTTTAGGGGTAAAGACGGAACGGTTGACTCCGCAAAAGCTCTTAAGACAGCCCGGGAGGTTCGACAGAAATTACTTGACGGCGCTGACTTTGCCGAATTGGCGAAGGAATATTCCAACGATCCCGGAAGCGCTTCCAAAGGCGGGGACTTAGGATATTTTAAAAGAAGAAAGATGGTTCCGCAGTTTGACGAAGCGGCGTTTAATCTTAAAGTAAACGAAATATCAGATATCGTTGAAACCCGTTTCGGTTATCACATAATTCAAGTTACCGATAAAAAGAAAATTCCTCCTTTTGAAGAAGCTAAAAATGAATTGAGGGAAATTTACGACCGTCAGCGGTTCAAATCTGAATTTGCCGAATACACCGACAGTTTGAAAAAGAAATTCAATTATGTTAAAAATGAAACCTTAGTTAATTTTGTTGCCGGACTTGGAGATACGACTCGATTGGATTCGAAAATTTATGAAAAACCTACTTATGTAATGCTTAAGGATTCTGTAGTATTTACAATTAACGGAGATCCTTTTCGTGGCGATAGTCTGATTACATTTTTGGTTAACGATAAAGAATTCAGAAGCAGAAAATTGAATGTAGTTGTTTTTACCGACGGAGTTAAAAAATACTCTTCGGAGGTTTTACTGCAGTACGAAGCGCTGGTTTTAGGAGACAAAGCGCCCGGCTTCACACAATTGATGGAAGATTACCGCTACGGAATTTATATTTTCAAACTTCAGGACAGCGAAATATGGAGCAAGATAAAAATAGATTCCTCCGATGTAAGAAAGTATTTTGAAGCAAACAGAGATAACTATACTTTCCCCGACAGAGTGGAATTTTATGAAATATTTACGCGCCAGGATTCGCTGATTAACAAATATCATCAGAGAATTTTAGGCGGAGAAAATTTTGAAGATCTTGCTAAAAAAGTAACTGAAAGAGTAAGTAAAAAACAATTAGCCGGGCATTTTGAATTGGGAAGCGTTTCCGCCAGCGTTATGGCTAAAAAAGCTTGGAGCCTGAAAAATAAAGGCGATATTTCCGAACCATTTAAAGCCGGCAACGGATGGTCTATTGTGAAACTTGTCGCTAAGGATTCAGCTAGAAAGAAAACTTACGATGAGGCAAGGGCTGAACTACTGAGCGATTATCAAGAGTATTTAAGTAAAAAACTTGAAGATGAATACATCAATAAATTGAAAGAGCGTTACAATCCGCGATATTATTATGATGAACTTGGAAGGGCTTTTAAGTCCGAATCTAATTAAATATTATTTGATTGTATCAATGGGAATTGCCGTCGGTTGTTCGGAAAAGAGGACCGACGGCAGCGCCGCGGCGCGCGTCGGCGATTCGAAACTTACTGAAGAGGAAGTGCGGCAGGCTGTTGTTTCGGGTCGCGACAGTAATAAATATCGCGAGGAATATATCAGGCGCTGGGTCGAAAGCGAATTACTATACCAGGAAGCTGTAAATGAAAGGTTAGTTGACGATAAAAACTTCGGCAGACTTGTTGAAGAATCTAAAAGGAATATAGCCGGAGCGATGCTTCTGGAAAAAGAATTGGTAAATTGGGATGACGATTTTGACGAAAGTGAGATAGAAAATTATTACCGCGAAAATACCGATGAATTCAGATTGACTTCAAAAGCGTATCTTCTGAACCACGCGGAATTTGATAGACGTCCGCAGGCGGAAACTTTTCGCTTTATTCTTCTCGAGCGGGGATGGGACGAAGCTGTCCGGCTTTTTTTGAATGTTGACGGAGTTAAAATTGAAACCGGAATTTTCAAATCTGCGGTTGATATTTTGTCTCCTCCCATTAAAAGGTTCATTAATAAAATCAACGTGAATGAAGTAAGCGTTATTATTGACGAAGATTCGGGAAAATATTTGATTATTCAGGTTCTCCGCAAATTTATGCCGGATGAAATTCCCGGTTATGATGTTTTAAAGGAAAAAATTATCGAAAGATTGAAAATTGCTCGAAGAAAAATATATTATAAAAAATTCATCGATGATTTGTACTCAAAGTATGAAGTTAAAATATATTAGGACTATATATGAAAACCATTTTAAGTTTATTTTTTATTTTTTTGTTTACCGGACTGCAAGCTCAGGAAGTTCTGGATAGAATTGTAGCCGTAGTTGATAATGAAATTATATTGCAGAGCGAGTTGAATTTTCGGACGGAAATGACGGCTGCCCGCCAGAAAATAAATCCGAACGACCCGAAAATTAAAAGGAAAGTTCTTGAATCGATGATAGAAGAAAAACTTCTTTATGCGCAGTCTGAATTAGATTCTATCGAAGTGTCCGACGATCAAGTGAGTCAGCAATTAGATTACCAGATAAATTACTACATTCAGCAGTACGGCTCGCGGGAAAAAGTTGAAGAAATTTACGGTATGAGCATCGACCGGATTAAAAGGGAACTCCGCAGCGATACGCGGAAAAATCTTATGGCGCAGATGGTTCAGCAGAAAAAATTCGGGACTATTGAAATTTCCCGTAAAGAAGTGGAAGACTTTTTCGAACGTTTTAAAGACTCTCTCGGCGTTGTTCCCCAGAAATATGAAATCGCCCATATATTTATCAATCCGCAAAAGGGAGATAGAATTAAACAAAAGGCGAAGGAATTTGCCGCCAAATTATTGGATTCGCTGAAGAACGGCGGAGACTTTGCAGCCTTAGCCCGCAAATTTTCGGATGACCCGGGTTCCGCTAAGCAGGGAGGAGACCTTGGGTTTGTTAAGCGCGGGGTTTTTTATCCCGAATTTGAGTCCGCCGCTTGGATATTGAACAAAGGTGAATTATCCGGAGTGGTTGAATCGCCCGTTGGATTTCATATAATACAATTGCTCGAAAGACGCGGAGAAGCTATTCACTGCCGTCATATATTGGTGAAGATAAAAAGCGATAAAGAAGCCGACATTAAGGCGATTGATTTTCTTACCGAACTTAGGGATTCTATTGTTACAGGTAAAAATACATTCGAATATTTCGCGAAAAAATACAGCGACGATAAAGAAACCGCCCCTTACGGCGGTAAACTCGGTACGTTCGATATCGGTCAGCTCGATAAAAATATGATTGACCAGGTGGCTAATTTAAAAGAAGGAGAAATCAGCTTTCCCAAAAGACTTGACGTTGACAAAATTTCCTACGGTTATCATATTATTAAATTGATACGAAAAATTCCGGAACACAGACCGAATATAAAAACCGACTACGAGGACATCAAACGTCTCGCTGAATTTGATAAAAAGCAGAAGCTTTACAAAAATTGGATGGCGGAACTTAAAAAGAATATTTATTGGGAAATAAGATTATAGGAAATTGATTTTGCATAAAAATGAAAACGACGTAAATCTTGTTGAGGAATTAAATTCCTCAGTTAAGAAAATTAAATCCGAAATTGCAAAAGTAATTGTCGGTCAGGAAGAAATAATTGACAAAATGCTAATAAGCCTTTTTTCCCGCGGGCATTGTCTGCTGGTGGGGGTTCCCGGCTTAGCGAAAACGCTGCTTATCAAAACATTGTCCGAAGTGCTCGACCTTTCGTTCAGCCGTATTCAATTCACTCCGGATCTTATGCCCGGCGATATTACCGGCACGGAACTGATAGAAGAAGATCAGACTACAAAAAAACGCTCGTTCCGTTTCGTAAAAGGTCCTATTTTCGCAAATATAATTTTGGCGGATGAAATAAACAGAACTCCGCCTAAAACTCAATCGGCGTTATTGGAAGCTATGCAGGAGCATAAAGTTACCGCCGCCGGCGAAACTTTTACTCTCGATGAACCTTTCTTCGTACTTGCAACGCAAAATCCGATTGAGCAGGAAGGAACGTATCCTTTACCCGAAGCGCAGCTCGATAGATTCATGTTCAGCCTTTGGCTCGATTATCCCACATTTGAAGAGGAAGTGGAAATAATAAGAACAACTACAACCGATTCGGAACTGGTAATTGAAAAAGCGCTCGGCGCGGATGAATTAATTGATTTCCAGGATCTTATCCGCAGAGTTCCCGTCGCGGAAAACGTGATAGAATTTGCCGTAAAAATTGTTAATTCCACTCGTCCCGGCGACGGTTCAGCGGAGCGGATAAAAGAGTGGGTAAGCTGGGGAGCGGGACCTCGCGCTTCGCAGTATTTAATTCTCGCGGCTAAAGCCTCCGCCGTTATGGACGGAAGGTTTACGCCTAATATAGACGATGTGAAAGCAAATTTAATTCATGTGCTGCGGCATAGGATAATTCCGAGTTTCAGCGCGGAAGCGGAGAATATTGGAAGCATTGATATTATTGAGAGCATTTTGAGTAAAACCGATTGAAATTGAGATGCTGATTGCCGCTAAAAAAGTTTCCTTTTTTCTCACGGTAATTTTTATTATTGCCGCGTGTTCATCAAAAAATCCGCCGGAAGGAATTAATGAATTAACGAACGCGCAAAAGGTTCAATTGGACGTTTACGGTATTCCCGCGGACTCATTTAAAGTTGAGCTTGGCAAAGTAAAGAAAAATCAAACCTTTGCTGATCTGCTCCTGCCGTACGATATTCCTTACAAGCGCATTTTGGAAATAGCGGATGAGAATAAGGATTCTTTCGACGTTCGCAAAATTAGAAAGGGCGATAAATACCGGATTTATCTGATGAAAGATTCCACTTCCTCTATCAGGTATTTTGTTTACGAGCCGGACGCGATTAATTATTACATATTCAAGTTTGATTCTTCCTTTTCATTGTCAAAAAATTCTAAACCGGTAATAATTAAGCAAAGATCCGCCGTCGGAGAAATAACAAGCAGTTTGTACGAAACTTTATCGGAGCAGAAAATTTCTCCGCAAGTGGCTATGGCGCTTTCGGATATATTCGCCTGGCAGATAGATTTCTACCGTATAATGAAGGGAGACGCTTTCAAAGTTATTTATGATGAAAAATTCGTCGATGGAAAATTTATAGGAATAGGAGAAATTAAAGCCGCCTGGTTTAAAAATATGAATCAGGAATATTACGCTTTTCATTTTAATCAGAAAAGCGAGGATGATTATTTTGACGAAAACGGCAACAGTTTAAGAAAAGCGTTTTTAAAAGCTCCGGTAAAATTCAGCAGAATATCATCCCATTATACTTTACGGCGGTTTCATCCGCTTCTTCACAGAATGAAAGCTCATTTGGGAACCGATTATGCCGCTCCTTACGGAACGCCTATTTTGGCAACCGGAGACGGCGTGGTTATAGAAGCGCGCTATAAGCGGAATAATGGGAATTACGTTAAAATCCGGCATAACGGAACTTACACAACTCAATATCTCCATATGCAGAAAATTAAAAGGGGTATTCGGCAGGGAGTTAAGGTGAAACAGGGCGATGTGATTGGATTTGTCGGTTCAACGGGTTTGGCTACCGGTCCGCATGTCTGTTACAGATTTTGGAAAAACGGAAAGCAGGTAAATCATCTTCGCGAAAAATTCCCGTCGTCTAATCCGGTGAAAAAGAAATTTGCCGAGGATTTTGTTAAACTCAGAAATGAAATGAAAAAGAAATTAGACAAACTATTGCTTCCTTCCTTAACGCTCAGTATGGATGAAGTTATAGATTAGGCGCCGCTCTTTATCGAGGCGCCGAGATTAGTTTTAAGTAGAAACGGAAATTACTTTTGCGAAGCCACGTATTTGATTATCTGGGCTTGTTCAAGAGTGATTAAGCCGCCGGAGTTAGCTTCTTCGAAAATCCTTTCCACGCTGGGGATAAAATTATTTATTTTCTCCTCCTCGTCAACAATTTCAATAACGAGAGGGAGGTCTTCCGAAATAGCGAGAAACTTGGATGAATGAATTCTACTGTTTCCTCCAAACCCCATTATTCCCCTATAAACAGTGGCGCCGGCGAGTTCGGCTTTACGCGCTTCGGTAACAATTTTTTCGTAAACTGTTATCGGTCCAATTTTGTCTGTTTCCCCTAAAAATATTCGCAGCAGTTTCGCGGTTCCGGTAAGTCTCATTTTATCACCTCGCAATTATGTAAGCTAAAAATACGAATAATATCGTAATAAATAAATTAAGAGCGATATTTCCGAATGCAAGCAAAAATTCCGAATCTCTTAACAAATTTAAAGTCTCCAACGAAAAAGTAGAAAATGTAGTTAATCCGCCGCAAAACCCGACGGCAAGAAGCAATTTCAAATTGGTGTTGAGTAAATCCTTATCGTCGAACCAAAAAATTAAAACGCCGAGTAAAAAGCTGCCGAGAATGTTTACGGCAAGCGTTCCGAATGGAAATACCGCTGGTAAAAATTTATATATTTTGCTCGATATCAAATACCTCAACGCGCCGCCGAAACCGGTTCCGGCAAAAACAATCAAATATTTCATCGTAATCCGAAATTATTTCAAAATAATATTTGTTAAAATATAACTTTTTTAAAATTACTTAGTCTAAATATAAAAATAACAATTTACGCTAACATTAAATAGGGAGATGGGATGAAAAGTCGAAGAATAACCGTTTTAGCTCTGACTGCGATAATTGCAGTATTGGTTTCGGCAAATTTATTTGCAAGCAATAAGAAAGTTCTGCACGAAAAAACATTTTCTGTCAATGCGGGCGAATTATTGGAAGTAAGCGCGCAAGGCGGGGATATAGGAGTAAAAGCCTGGGATAAGGCTGAAGTCTATATCAAGGTATTGGGTACGGAAAAAGCCTCTAAAAAGATTAAATTCACTTTTAAAAGGACAGACGGCGGCGTATCTGTAAAAGCGGAGAAGAAAGGAAGCGGCTGGTTCAATTGGGGGAGCGGAATAAGTTACCGTATATTAATTCGCGCTCCGAAAAATTTTAATGTAAAACTTAAAACCAGCGGCGGGGATGTTAAAATTTTCAAATTGGCAGGCGCTCATTCCGTTAAAACATCCGGCGGAGATATTATCCTTAACGGTGTGGAAGGAAAAGCCGACTTAAAAACTTCCGGCGGTGATATTTCAGTTGAGGAAGGTTCCGCAAATATTTCCGCTAAAACTTCCGGCGGAGATATTGATGTAAAAGTTAACAGCGGGGATATATCCGCAAAAACCTCCGGCGGAGATATTCATATAAAAACAAGCGAAGGAGAAATATCCGCTTCCACTTCCGGAGGCGATATTAAAATTATTTATTCGGGCGAGAATAAAGGGATTAAAGCCGGAACAAGCGGAGGGGATATTTCACTCAGCCTTTCGCCGGGAATTAAAGCCGACTTAGAATTAAAAACTTCCGGCGGCGAAGTTGAGGTTGACTTTCCTAATTCAGTAGCGGAGATAATCAAGAGCAGTAAATATATTGGAAAATTAAACGGCGGCGGACCGCTGATAAAGTGCGCTACTACCGGCGGGGACGTTACGCTTAGCGCCAAGTAAGAGGATTAAATAGTACTTGATGCCGGATACTTGATGCCGGAATTGACAAATAAATTGAACGTTATACTATTTTGATTTTTGATCGACAATTGTTGATTGATGATTTGCGATTTATGATTTGGCTGCGACGCAAAAATATCTGCAATCGCAAATCTGAAATCGAAGATTAACTGCTTCTCGCTTCTCATTCAAAAAAAGTTGGTCTTAGTCAAGTTCAAATTGCTGACGAATGGGGACAAAATCACCTTCTGTTACAAGGCTGGAATCATCTCTGAGCAGTGGCAAACATTCGCCATCTTTAGCAACAATAAAAAAGTATGCCGAAGCGCTAGGATATCTTTTAGAAATAAAAATTGTCCGTAATAAAAAAGATATAACGTTGTAAAGGATTCATCTCGAAGTTTACCGAGAGATAATCCAGTGTTGAGTTAAACTCCGCCCAAAAGATGCGCCAAAGTAATGACGCTCAAGCGGCGTGCAGGTTCTGTCTTCGTCTCGACGGTTTGGCGGGACTACGCCGGACAGGTAAATTAAACGTTGTCGGGTAATGCCGCATCTCCCACCGCGGGAAAGCGGTTTATCCCGATAGGATAAGCAAAGACGTTGTCTGCTTAAGATTCTAAAATTTCATTAAGTACATAATATGAAGACGTTGTGAAAAAAATATTTACAAACAATCGTGATGAGTGGCGTTTATGGCTGGAAAAAAACCACGCACAGGAAAGGGAAATTTGGTTGGTTTATTATAAAAAACACATCCGTAAACAAGGCATTGCTTACGTCGACTCAGTGAAAGAAGCTATCTGTTTTGGCTGGATAGACGGCCTTAAAAAGAAGATTGACGATGAAACTTACGCTTATAGATTCACGCCGCGTAAAAAACACAGTAAGTGGTCGCCGCTCAATATAAAATATGCTGAAATGATGATAAAAGAAGGAAAGATGACAAAAGCAGGCTTGCAAGCGTTCGATCAAAAAGAAAATTATGAGCAAGAAATCATGAAGGCGAAAGTTTCAAAGGAAATTCCGCTTTCGCCTGAAATAGAGAAAGCGCTGAAGGAAAACAAAAGAGCTTGGGAGAATTTCAATAAACTTGCACCCGGCTACAAAAAACAGTATGCAGGATGGTTGGTTACCGCTAAAAAGGTGGAAACGAGAAAACGTCGGATAAAAGAAGCAATTAGGCTTTTAGAGAAAAATCAAAAGCTTGGAATGAAATAGACATTCTAATATTAAGGGACTACAAGCAGACAGAAAAAGAAAACACGATTACAAGGATTGAATCTGATCTTGGGCATTTTTATAATCTTGAGTATTTTTTTATTTTTATGCATACTTTATAATTATTGAATTATAACTTTTTAGATAAAAAATGAATGATTTTATACAATCACAATATTTCACTTATATCGTTATTCCATTCTTAATTTGCCTGGCTCGCATAGTTGACGTTTCTCTTGGCACTTTGCGTATTATATTTGTTTCTAAGGGTATAAAAAAGATTGCTCCAATTCTCGGTTTCTTTGAGATACTTATTTGGCTGGTTGCCATTGGGCAAGTAATGCAAAACCTAACAAATATAATTAATTATTTTGCTTATGCCTTCGGTTTTGCTATCGGTAATTATATCGGCATTATTTTAGAACAAAAGCTCGCAATGGGAACTGTAGTTGTGCAGATTATTACTCGACGTGATGCTTCAGAACTTATCAACTTCTTAAGACTAGTAGATTTCGTCTTAACTGTAATTGAAGCAAACGGTGGAACCGGTCCAGTTCATATAATATTTACAGTTACTAAACGTTCTAATTTGCCGTATATAATTGAAACTATAAATAATTTTAATCCAAAAGCATTCTATTTAATTGAAGATATTCGTTTTGTTTCAGATGCTATTCTACCTGCAAAAACATTTTGGCTGAAATCTAAATTCACAGCTCTTATTGGCGCTCGTAAAGCAAAATGAAAAACGGATGGTTGTACGGAATGTTTTGATTAGCTGGAGCGTTAAAACTTATTTTTGATTTAACATAGCAAATGCAAATATCAAGTTATTCAAGGCAAAAACTTTAACATTCTCGGCATTATTGTAATTCAAAATAATTTTGACTTCGCCGGAAAATCAACTTGTCTGCCGCGCTATGCGAA
>CAYNUJ010000036.1:0-4343 GCA_964400095.1 uncultured Melioribacteraceae bacterium | reverse complement strand
TTCAAAATAATTTTGACTTCGCCGGAAAATCAACTTGTCTGCCGCGCTATGCGAATAATTAGTGACCGCTCGCTTCACAGAAAGATTATGGTCAATCATATTTCTATTGTAAATTCCGTACATTTTATTTACTTTTGGCTTAAAATTATCTCTTTTCATAAAAATAAGGACAGCGCCTATGAAATTGGATTGGAACCAGTTTGTCGGTCAAAACGTTAACGTAACTATGTTCGAGAATTATGGAGTTGTATATGGCGCAAAAAAAGGGGAGCAGCCAACATTTTATGAAATCGTCTTTAAAACGGGTAAACTTCTCGCCGCGTTCGACGATGGAATATTGCTGGAAGCTGTTCGGGAAAATCAAATCATCAAAGTTTACGTTCCTTACGTCTCAATTAAATGCGTGGAGATATTTTAGCTTAGTCCTTTATTTTGTAGTAATGAATTCTCAGATTTTTTCGCAGGTAGAAATTAAAAGTCTGCGCTGGGGAGGCGGAAACGTAACCGATTTTCCCGTAATCGATTCTTCTTACAATATAAAACAATTAATTATAGATTTCGATATACTTTCGGAAACCTACCCGCAGTTAAGTATAGTCTTTAAATTTTGCGATAAGAATTGGTCGCCTTATTCTTCGGTATTTCTCCAAGCTCAAGGAAAAGATATTTCAACGGAGTTAAACTTCGAGCGTCTGCCTTCGGACATTGAGGGAGCCGAATATCATTACCGGGGATTATTTCCAAATAATGAAGTGGAATTTCCGTTTTCCGGAAGATGGATGTTCTTCATTACTTCGCTCTACGACACTTCCGATATTTACGATTGGGGAAAATTTTATGTTGTCAAACCGTCTATAGACGTAAACGTAACCGCGGAAACGCAGAGACGCGAAGGCGGTATTTCAATCAATACCGCAATGGATAGAGTTGTTGAAATGCGAATTAACACTAAGCTTAACGCGAAACTCAATGAAATGTGGCTTGAAGGCGTTGAGATAACCGAAAACAGAAAAATTGATTATCCGGTTTTCATCGGACGCAGAAAAGCGACTGATAAAAAATATTTCGAACGGGAAGACGTGGATAATTTCACCTTTATTTGGAAAGACATTCTTCCGGGAAACGAATACCGCCAAATTGATTTTAGGAATGAAAATAAATATCCCAAGGAAAATGTGCCGATAAATTTTCACTTTGTCGAATCCGATAGGTTCTATAGACCGGGAAGAAGAGATCTAAACGGTTCTTATTTATTAAAAAATTTCAGAAACAGTTATTCCGATTACTTGAATGTTATGTTCCAATTTAGAGCGCCTCCAAATTTTGACAAGGATATTTATCTCGTGGGTTCATTTGACTACTGGGACGTTTCTCCGTGGTATAAAATGGAAAATAATGAAGGTCTTTTTAAAATTATTATTGAGTTAAAAAGGGGATTGTACGACTATCAGTATGTAACCGTTCCCAAGGACGCCGATTTATCAAATGCGGATTGGTATGAATTGGAAGGGAATTTTTGGGAAACCTCGAACGAGTATCATATTTTTGTAAACTACAATTCGCAGGATTTGGGCGGATACGACGAGATCATTGGATATAATAAATATAAGCTGAATTGAAAATGGATAAAATAAAAATTGGCGTAATAGGCACGGGACATCTCGGAAGACTTCATACAAAATTATTGGATGAAATAGAACTGACCGAACTTATCGGAGCTTACGATATTGACGAAGAAAAACTTAACGCAATAACATCGGAATACGGAATTAATGCTTATTCAGATATTGACGATTTATTAAACGACGTTGATGCGGTTTCTGTTGCGGCAACAACTTCGGAACATTATAACTTGGTTAAACGCGCTTTGAACAGCGGTAAGCATGTTTTGGTCGAAAAACCGATTACATCGGAAATTTGGCAGGCGGAGGAATTAGTGAAACTTGCCGACGAGAAAAATTTAAGGTTGCAGGTCGGACATATAGAACGCTTCAATCCGGCGCTGGTTTCGCTCGAAAGTTATAATTTAAAACCAATGTTCGTTCAAACGGATAGATTGGCGCAGTTCAATCCCAGGGGAACGGACGTTGCGGTAGTGCTGGATTTAATGATACATGACATTGATATAATTTTAAATTTGGTCGGAAGCAAAGTGTACGACATTAAAGCCAGCGGCGTTGCGGTTGTTTCGGATACAATCGATATTGCGAACGCAAGAATCGAATTCGAAAACGGAGCGGTTGCCAATGTTACCGCAAGCAGAATATCTCAGAAAAAAATGCGAAAAATGAGAATGTTTCAAAGGGATAAATACATTTCTCTCGATTTTATTACGGGAGTTTCAGAAGTTTTCCGTCTGCTTTCAACCGACGCCGAACGGCCTGAAAATTTCCTCTCTTTCGGAGAAATCGGCGTCGGAGAAAAGAAGAAGCTTATTGTTTACGAACAGCCGGAGATGCGGCAATTGAACGCTTTGAAACACGAATTGGAATTATTCGCTAAAGCGGTTTCGGACGGTTCTCAGCCAGTTGTTTCAGGCAAGGACGGACTCCAGGCATTGAAAGTTGCCGCGGAGATAATTGAAAGAATTGAAGAATCGAGGATACTTTGAACAAAAAAATAATATATATTTTTCTTCTGGCAGGAATTTTTTCGGCTTGCAGCGTTTATAAAACGATGATGAATATTTCCAGGCTGAAATTCAAATTGGATAACGTTACTAATTTCAAATTGAACGGAATCGAAATTTCGGATAAAACAAGCCTGAAAGATTTTGGGGCAATTCAAGTAATTCAGTTGACTTCATTATTCGCCAAGGGGGAATTACCGGTTTCTTTTACGGTAAATGTTGAAACTAAGAACCCGAATGACGGCAGAGGCGGATTTCCCCCGACGGATTTAACAATAATCGATTTCCCGTGGAAATTACTCATTAACGATAAAGAAACTATTTCGGGAGAAATATCAAATCCGGTTAGAGTTCCCGGAGTCGGGGAGAAAAAAATTATACCGGTTAAAGTGGAGTTGGATTTAATGAAGGTTTTGAAGAGCGGCGGATTCAACGATATCATTAATTTAGTATTCTCTCTCGGCGGGAAAAAGAGCAGCCCGACAAGTTTGAAAATTATCGCGTCTCCGGTTTTAGACACACCCATCGGAGAAATGCAATATCCCGAGCCTATTACAATTGTATCACAAAAATTTAATTAGGAGAAGATAATTGTAATGTATGCCATCGGAGTTGATCTGGGCGGAACTAATATTAAACTCGGTATAGTTTCAAACAAAGGAAAAATAATTAATATTACATCGGTTAAAACCCACGCAGACGAAGGACCGGACAAAGTGATTTCCCAAATAATCAAGGGAATAAATCATCTTCAGAAAGGAGCGAAGGTGAAAATAAAAGGCATTGGTATTGGAGCGCCGGGAGTGGTTAAGCATAAAAAAGGAATTGTTGAACATCCTCCCAATCTGCCTGGATGGGGGAAAGTTGAGCTTGGAAAAGTGATTTACAAAAATACCGGAGTTAATGTTTTTATTGAAAACGACGCTAATGCCGCCGCAATTGGAGAAATGATTTTTGGAGCCGGAAAGAATTTGGATAGTTTTATTATGATTACCCTCGGGACCGGAGTAGGCGGCGGAATAATTAGAAAGAGAAAAGTTTTTCGAGGTGAAACAAATGCTGCCGGTGAAATAGGACATGTATCAATAAATTATAACGGACCCAAGTGCAATTGCGGTTCCAGAGGCTGCATAGAAGCTTATGTGGGAAATACTTATTTAACTAAAAGAACCAGAGCGGCTCTTAAAAAGCATCCGGAATCGAAATTAAATAAAATTATTGAACAGAACGACGGTCATCTATCGCCGAGATTAATTAGCGAAGCTGCAGCCGCCGGAGACGAATTTGCAAAATCTGTTGCAATAACCACCGGAAGTCTTCTCGGCTATGCTTTATCCGGAGTTGTGAACGTGTTGGATATTGCGAATGTAATTATCGGCGGAGGAGTTGCCGGTTTCGGAGAAGTTTTATTCGATAGTATTGAATCGGCAATTAGAGAGAGAACGCTGCAATCTTTAAGAGAGCGTGTTACGGTTCTTCCGGCAAGTTTAAGCAATAACGCCGGAATCAAAGGAGCATCGTCCTTGGTTTTTTATAATTTATAATCAAACTATTTAATGATTAAAAAACTGATTATATTTTTTGTCTTCGCGTGGATGAGTGTGTCTGCGCAGGAGACGGACAGCCTTATTACTGTTGAAACGCGGGATTCCATCGCGGTAAAACAAGATTCAACCAAAAGTAAAAAGTTTGATATAGACGCCGTAGTTTACAG
>CAYNUJ010000035.1:13130-21393 GCA_964400095.1 uncultured Melioribacteraceae bacterium | reverse complement strand
TTTGAATGACCGAAACTCCATTAGCGAACAATCATGCAATCATGCAATCATGCAAATTTAACAGTCTCTGAGGTGAAATGGAAAAGCCGCTAATCCCAATAAAAAACATCGGGACAAGTTACGCGAATAAAGAATATCTAAAATGGACAAAATCTTTTGCGGATATTTACTACTGAATTGTTAAACGGCTGACTTGCTTTTCCCCCATCCGCGTAAATCCATTCAATCCGCGTTCACCCGCCTCAGGCGGGTAAATCTGTGTTCGATGTTTCTCCGCGTCTTTGCGTCTCCGCGGTAAAATGGATTCTTTTGCAAAACAGATTTTTCCTCTCCCGACAAAATACGTCGGGATCGTCAAAATGACAGGCTAAGATTGTCATTCCGAACCGAGCAAAAGCGAGCGTGAGGAATCTTGGAAACAATCGAAGCGCAGAAGATTTCTCCTCGCTCCGTTCGCCGCCACATCCCTATTTATCTCTAAAACTAACGGTTATAGGAACGCCCTTGAAACCGAAATGTTTGCGTATTGTCTTTTCCGCGAATCGTTTGTATGTGTCGGGAATATATTTTGAATTATTCGCGAACATGAGGAAAATGGGATATTTTTCGCCGACTTGGTTGATGAATTTAATTCTAACTTCCTTCCCTGAGGAAGTTGCCGGCGGAGTAGTCCTCTCGAATTCCGGTAAAAGCGCTTCATTAAGAGTTGAAGTGTCTATTTTCTTTTTTCTTTCGGACTCGATCTCTTTCGCCAAATCAATCAATTTATAAATTCTCTGTTTCGTAAGGGCGGAAATAAAAATAATCGGCGCATAATCCAACTGGCTTAATTTATCTCTTACTTCGGCTTCATATTTAATCGCAGTATTCGAATCTTTTTCTATTGTGTCCCATTTATTGATAGCGATTATCATCCCTTTTCTACGCCGGATCGCTTCGTCAATTATTTTCATGTCCTGCTTTTCGACGCCGGTTTGAGCGTCAACCATAATTATAGCCACATCGGAATCGGCGAGAGCGCGCAGCGTTCTAACTGTGGAATAAAACTCTATATCTTCCCGCACTCTCTTCTTTTTCCGCAATCCGGCGGTATCGACTAATACAATCTCCTCGCCGTAATATTTAAGAACCGAATCGATGCTGTCGCGGGTTGTGCCGGGTATATCCGTTACTATGCTCCTGTCGTATCCCAGAAGCACGTTGGTTAACGACGACTTGCCTACGTTCGGTCTGCCGACTATCGCTATATGGAGTCTGTCGTCTTGAACCGCGTCCTTCTCCAAATCCGGTAAAACCATTACAAGTTCGTCGAGAACATCGCCGAGATTTCTTCCGTTAAGCGCGGAAATATCGAAAACTCTTTCTATTCCCATAGAATAAAATTCGCTCGCGTTTAATCCCATCTCGGTATTATCGGTTTTATTTACTAAAACAAAAATCGGTTTATCGGACTTATGCAGTTTTTTCCCAATCTCCTCGTCAATAGGAGTTACTCCGGTTCTGCCGTCAACAATAAAAAGAATTGCGTCGGATTCGTTAACCGCCATATCTATCTGTGCACGAATAGCGGATTCAAATATTTCTTCGGAATTTGGAACATATCCGCCGGTATCGATTACCTGAAAATCCTTCCCGTTCCATTCAGCTTCGCCGTATAGACGGTCCCTTGTTACGCCGCTGTAATCATCCACAATGGAAGTATGCGATCTTGTCAATCGATTAAAAAGCGTGGATTTACCCACGTTGGGTCTTCCCACAATGCAAACTAATGGTAGTTTCATAATCTAAAAATTAAGTTTAAAATTTACTTCGGGGTAATAATAAGTATAAAACCCCAAATTCTGCTTACGCAAAGATACTTTAGTTTCCAATGATTTGTTGTATTTCGCGGTGGTCCAAGCCGCGTCTATCGCGCTCACAATATGATTTACAATTATAATAATTACCGCCGTTGACGCAACCTGGTAAAATTCGTTCGCTTTACCCCGCAAACCGGAGTAAAACAAATATCTTTTTGTAAGCGGGTCGCCATAAGTATAGGGCGTGTTCTCGTCTCCGAAATCGTCCCATCCGGGATTGAACTGCTGATATTTACCGATCATTTCGTAATACTGCTGATCTCCGAGAGGCGCGAGACGGTGAGAATAGTAACCGCCTATGTCATTTTCAAGCCGGTTTAAAACGTCCCAATTTACTTGAGTTTTATTGTTGTCGATAAAAAGTCCGGTATAATCCGCCGCGTTCAGCGAGCCATTAAGCGTAGCTAAATTAGCGATTGTCCATCTCGCGTACTGCGCCGTGGACCAATGCGCCTGCGCAAAATCTTCGAATACCGCGGTTTGATTATCGCCTTTTTTATCGTAAATCAATCCTACCGTTATCGCGGCGGCTTCGGCGGCTACGAACAACGCGGATTTCAAATAAGACTTACTGTAGAACTCCCCCGCGCCCGGGATAGCTGCGGACAAAGCGGCAGCCAGCCATACCGAATGAGTTTCGGCTGTTTGCTCGTTAGATTCAAAATTTTCCGGAGTATATGTCTCTTGGAAAGAAATATTTTGGTCCAGTTGCAATGAACCGGATAGCGAAGATTCCTGCGCAAAAGCCAAATTAGATAAAAGCAATATTAATATTAAATTTTTCATATTGAACCTTTAAAAATTAAAATCAAATAAAATTCCGCCGTAGAACCGCCATTCTTTTCCGTAAACGGCTAAAGAGCCTAAATTTTTTCTCTCTACTTTGTCGAACGAATAAGAAGCGTTGAAAAATAAACTTGTGGGGAAAATATAAAAAGAAATCATCTTCAATCTCAATTCCGCGCCGGCTCCTTTTTTAAAATCCTTTATTCTCGGCGAACCTTCCGTCCATGCGTTGCCGTAATCCCCGTAAACCGAAAAATAAAGTTTATCGAAATACCAAGGACCAAGCCTTCCGTCGATGTGTTTTAAAATCGGCATTCTGTAAGTTAAATTGAACCAGCCGAGTTCGTTGCCGCTGATTGAATAGAACGGATAACTCTTCATTCCAATCAACCCGCCGAGATAAAAATCGAAAAAATCGGGCACGGGCGGACCGAAAATGGTTCCGGCTCTGAATTGCGCTGTAAGCGTTTGGTCTTTAAATATTTCGAAATATTCCGTCCAGTTTATTTCCAAGCGGTGGAAATTAAAATTTTCATAGACCGGCAGCAGCACCCCGTCTTTCACTTCGTATTCGCTGTTCGGGTTATATTTATTGAATTCATAATCGTACTTAATGTAGAATTTTCTGCCCGTGGGGTTTATATCCATATCTTTTGTGGGCTGAATTTCGTCGTGAGTATAAGTAAAGCGCAAATCCCGTCCGATGTAATACGCATCGCTGGAACTCGGATATAAAGTGGTAGTATTAGGAAAAATAAAACTTCCGATAGCGGCGGAATATCTGCTCCAAACAAATCTAAATTCGACGTTATTTCCTTCGGTGAAAATCTTATGCTTGGCGGCAAAATCAACTTCAAACAAATCGTATGTAACGTCTGTGGGAACGCTGTACCCCGCTACCGTAGAATCGAAGACAATATCAACATCCGTTTTACGGCTGACCGAATAGAGTTCCAATGACAGCTTTGGCTTAAGTCCCATCGAATAAAGCAGAGGAAGTTTTTCCCGGTATTCGATATTTAGAAACAGATCGCGCTCCATTTTTCTATTTATTGAACCGCCGCCGAACAAACTGTATCTGTTGAGCATATCGCTGGAAGTAAAATATACGCCCGGTTTTATTTTGTCGAGTCCTTTATTAGCCGTTACATAATTATCGTATCTTATAAAGGGGAAAAAAGTCATCCGCGAGAATACTCCTTTATACTTTTCTTTTTTATAATCGGGAATAATGTAATCGTTGAAATTTCTAAAAGAGTCAATTTCGGCTTCGGTTAAATCTCCGTTCGGTCTATCTTTACTCAGCGGAGGATTTTTTTTGCGGATATATTTATCATCCGGAATTACAGACTCCTGCTCGCTTTCCGAAATCTTGAATATTTTATATCCGCCGGAAGTGTAACCGGCATAATAAACGGTTCCATCTCCGGAAGCCGCGGGCATAAACGCGCCTCCGAGAACATTGGTTATCCGCTCCGTTTTACCGGTGGATAAATCCCGGCGATAAATATTAAATATTCCCGTTTTATCGGAAGAATAGTAAAGTTTTCCGCCCGTTTCAATTCCGTTGCGCTCGTCGTTTTTAGTTTGAATTAAATATTCAAAACCGGAGCCGTCGATATTAACCTTTGCGATATCCCTTCCGTTTGAATATGAATAATCGAAAATAATATAATTACCGTCTTCGGAAAATTTCGGATTGTAAACTTGCTCTCCGTTCTCGAAAAATGTAAGCCGCTTGAAATTTTTCCCGTCCGCGTCAATCCTTCCCACATTTGTCGTGCCGTCTCTTTGAAAAAGAAAAACAATATACTTGCCGTCTTTTGAAACATTCGGATTGTTTGCTCTAAGCCCGTGAGTTAATCTTGTTTCTTCCTCAGTAGTCATATCGTATGAATAAATATCGTGGATATTAATCCAATTTTTATTATCGTCGCTTAATTTGGAATAAATGATTTTATTTCCACCCGGTAAAAAGGAAATTGTGGAGCGGACATTGCCGGCAATAGATTTTTCTTTTCCGGTTTTAAGATCGTACTCATAAATTGAAGAGAGTCCAAAATAATCTGCAGATTTATTGGAAACATAATACAATTTTTTCCCGTCCGGCGAAAGCGCCGGATAGAAATTACCGAATCCTTTTTTAGCTATTGTATCTCCGACGACCAAATTTTTCCTAAGACTCTCGGTTCTGATGAAATAATCATTTTTAAGATACGAACTCCATTCGTCATAAATGTCAGCGCCGGATTTTCCGAGTACGTCTTCAAAGGCGGCATCGATAGTAAAATTAGTTAATTTCCCCAATTTATACGATATTTCCCTCAGTTTATCTTCGCCGTATTTTTGTGAAATATAGCGCGTTAACGCGAACCCCGCGTTATAAACCGATTCGTTGCCGAGACTCGTTTTTGAAAACACGCCCATTTCATTCCAAGAAAGCATTTTATCTTCGAGAGCGTATGAACGGAGAATCATATCGCGGTGAGTGTCCCAATTGTCATAATTAAAATCTTTCCTCATATATTGCGCAGTGCCTTCCGCGAACCAGGCGGGAACGTTAATCATTGCCACAGGATAAGAGGCAATAAAATTGGGGAAACCGTAAAGTATATCGTCGCGGCGCTTATCCTCGTAATTAAGGAATTGAAGATAGACCGCGGGAATACTCCGCGTAGTTTTGATTGAAGCTTGTATCTGCACCATGTGCGTGAACTCGTGCGAGATTACATTCCTAAGCCAATTATGCGCGCCGCGTAAATCAAAATCGAGCGAAGAAGCCCATATTTCAATTTTATTATCAAAAAAATACGTCGCTCCGTTGGCGTAATCGTCAATGTCTTTTATTACAAAGTGAACCGTTTCGGGTTCGTACTCGTAAAGAGTCGTAATCGGATCCCACACCTCGTCGGCAATTTTAGCCACAATTCTCGCGGTGCGCTCCGCTCCTTCGTGAAAATGAACGACAACGTGTCTGCCTTTAATTGTGTACCAGTTATATTCCGGGTGATATCTGTCCCACTGCCCAAATGCCGTAACGGCGCTAACCAAAATAAGGAGTAAAATTTTTTTCATCACAAAATCTACTAATGTATAACAGCAATTTTTATTATTTTCAAATCGTTTTTTCCCGAAGAAGATTTCACGTTGACGTGAGCGAAGTAAACTCCGCTTTCAATTCCCGAAGTGTTCCATTTAATTTCATTTTCAAATCCGCCGGTTGCCGAAGCGGATAAAGTCTGCACTAAATTACCGCTTAAGTCGAAAATATTTATATCGACTTCGGAATTCTCGGATACGTAAAAATGGATATTCGTTTCTCCGCCGTAAACCGGATTCGGCCAATTGTAAACTTTGGACTGCGGGAAAAATTCGGTTATTAGATTCCCCGATTTCGGAGCGGGGAGATAATTAGTATTACTCAAATTTCCGTACTTGGAACTCCAAGAGAATTCGCCGACCGAACCGCCGTTGAGGTTCCAAAAATTCACAACTTTAGACGAACCGGGAATAGCAATGCCGTTAACCGCCGGAGAAGCTAATGAATTATTAAACATACTAATATCAGCTAATAACGACGAGCCGGTGGAAATTGGGAACGGAGGAATTACTCTACCGCTTGAACCGTCAATTGCAAAAATATTTCCGTCAATATCGGCTGCTACAATATCTTGGTATTTATCCCCGTTCAATTCCCCTATTAAAGGAGTTCCGTCGAAATTCAATCCGAAAATATTAATGAAGGGGAAACCATCGTCAACGCTCCCGGTGAGAGAAACCGAAAATATTTTATCGTTTGCATAGAATATTATATGGTTTTCAGCGTCGTTTTTTAAATTACCTATTGCAAAAGCTCCGGAATTGTCGGAGAGAAGTTTGGGATTTAATTTTTCGTCGGTTAAATATAAATTCCCTTTTTCAGTAAGAACCACAGAAACGTATTCGCCGCTTTTTCTTTGAGTTAATCCAATTTTAATAATTTTCGTTTCAAAAGTCTGAGCGTCTCCAAAATTATTCTTTAGAATATTTCGTGAAGACACAATTAAATAATCATCTGATAACGCGATGTTGGCAAGGGAATCCTTGAAAAAATTCTCCGAGGAGACTTCGTAGATATACTCGTCCCAAGATTTATTAAATTCATACTTCTCAATATTACCGGAGGCAGTTCCACAGTATAAATTTAAAACGTTCCCCGACTCGTTAAAATTCCAAACCGGATAAGAGGTAAATCGATCCAAATTAGCGACTATTATAAAGTCGTCTCCGGCATTTGTTTTAATGGATAACTGCATTTTACTCTGATAACTCGAAGCTATAAATACGTCGTTCCCCCTGCCAAAAATCGCCGGAGTATATTCGGCTGCGTTGCCAATAATTTTTGAAGCGCCAAAGATAATAGATTGTTCAAAAGTTCTTCCGGCGTTATAAAAAGTTAAAATGGAATCGCTGTTCGAATAAACAAGATAATCGCTTACCGAACTATCCGGTAAAACAGCAGAAGTGAATTTCTCCAAATTGTCTGCTGCAAAATTAACGCTGAAAGTCATTGTCATTCCCGGATCGGAAAAATCCGAAATAGTTACCAAACTGCTTCCGCCTTCATTGGAATTAGTATTCGGCTTTGAGTTATTATCGAATCGGTTGGTAAATAATTCAGACGGATTGGACTTGTACCAGAGATCGACCGAATCTCCTTCGCCTATAACCACATCGCCAAAGATCGTATTGAATTCTTCTCCAATATCCTGAATACCGTCGGCTTCCTCAACGTCCACTCCCCTTCGGTTCTTATCGACGTTTATAGTATTCGATTTTAGTTTTTCGTTAATTACCTTTTCGTCGATATGCCAAATTACAATTCCGCTGCCGGGCAAAGCCCAGTCGTATTCGTCAACCGAAGTAACAACGCCCTGCAGTGCGCTGATATCAAAACTGTAAAATCCATCCTGATCTTTAGGGAATGTTTTTTGAGTAGTAACGCCGTTCTGCCAGACGGTCAATCTCGCGCCGTCTCCCAAAACATCCCGCTCCCTATTTTCAATTAAAAAATATTCATTCGCATTAATCGGTATTTTAATAATCCCGTTAGGAGAAAGCAATCCATAATTCCCTGAAAATCTTGCCGGAGAAACTTCCCGCCATCCCAAATAAATTTTCTCCCACGCCGAAAGAGCGGGCGGGAATAAACCGCCGTATGCAAATATCGCCTGACCGTCCATCAGTCCGAAACGTCCGATGGCGCTTTTGCCGCTTTCGGTATCGAACAAGTCCGGCAGACCGAGATACGAAGCGATGTCGGCGACAATCAATCCGTTAATTGAAAGTTCAATTAAAGTTGTTCCGCCAATAATGCTCAATTCTCTCGATTCGGTTTCCGGAAGAATCGCGCTGTTTGTAATATTAAAAGAACCGTTATTAACGGGGAACCCCTTAAACGAATCGCCGTAAATATTTTTCAACGCGCTTTCGCTTAAATATATCGAGGGTAAATCCCTCTCAAGACCAATACTGCCGGGAAGGCTGACGTCCCTTCCGGCGCCGGCGTGAAAAATAATGAACATATCATACTGCGAGAAATCAACGGAATTATCGGCGTCAGCCAATTTCCACACTTC
>CAYNUJ010000035.1:0-13030 GCA_964400095.1 uncultured Melioribacteraceae bacterium | reverse complement strand
TATCATACTGCGAGAAATCAACGGAATTATCGGCGTCAGCCAATTTCCACACTTCAGAAGAGAAATCACCCAAGGGAGCGAGTTCGTTAGAATTAATTTGCGGGGAATATCCTAACATATTTTTTGATACGGTTATAACACTGTCCAGCAGTTTATAAGACACAGTCAATTTTCCGTCTGATACTTTGTTAAAATAATCTACCGCAAAATCGAGATGCGCTCTAAAATAATCAGCGTTATGAGGAAGAGGATCAATAATTTCATCGCCGTAATCCTTCGAGTAAATTGAACCGAAAGAACCGTCGCCGAATGTATTGGACAGCTTATCCTTCTGAAACTCCGCCATAACCGCTAATATCTTCACTTCGCTCGCGGATACGGCGCTCTTCGGCTCCATCACGGGAGCGATTGAATGGATAAAATTTTGGGCAGATACACTGCCCAAAATCATGAAAGTCACAATAAGAAAATTCAAATATTTATTCATACTAACTAAATTCCTTTAGGGAATCCTTTTACTGAAATAGGCTGCGCTCCCCAGCCGATTAAAAGAGTGAATCTCAGAGTATCAGAAAGCGGATGCGTATCGCCATTGGGGAATACGGATGTTGTAATATAACTGAAATCAAATCCGTACATATCATAGCGAATTCCGGCGCCGAGAGTAATAAACTTTCTATTACCGTAACTCGGGTCTTCATAGAAAAATCCCGACCGCAGCGCGAATTGAAATTCATTAGGGTCTCCGTACCAATATTCAAGTCCCATTGACGTCACAATATCTCTCAATTCCTCGTTAAGCGGCTGATCTGCCCACGCCGTAAAAACCGCCTGGTAGAATTCTTTTCTGTCGGCGGATGTAAAAGTTGAATCGCCTCGTCCGCTTTTATCAACAAGTAATTTGCTGAAATCGACCGTATAAGTTAAAGAATTGAAATCGTCTTGAAATATTCTAATCGCAAATCCCAATCTGAAGTTCGTCGGGATCGGATCCGCTTGAGCTTGATCGATATACGTGATTTTAGGACCGAGATTACTCAAATTCATTCCGATACTTAATCTATCGCCGAAATCGCCGATGAGCGGAATATTAAATTCCTGCGGACGCCACATAGCGGCGACATCCAAACTAACGGAAGTCGCAACTCCGGTACCCTGCTCGTTTTCCGTAGGCTGATCGGAAAGCCGGCTATGTATTATTCGGAAATTAAATCCGAGTCCCCAATCGTCGCTTAGTTTAGTTGCGTAACCGAGAGTTAACGCCGCGTCGAAAGAACGAAAAGTTCCTACCTGATCGGGCGAATTAGAAAGAGTTCTTACAAATTCGCCGAAATTCATATATGTGATGCTGGCGGTAATAGAACCGTTAAGGTCTTCCATGTATTGTCTATAAGTAAGATAATCATAAAACAAATCGTTTAAGCCGAATTGGGGCAGCCAATTACTATGAGTAATACTCACTTCAGAACCGTCGAGAAACGCTATTCCGGCAGGGTTCCAAAAAATAGCCGCGGAGTTATCCGCCAATCCGCCGCCGGATTCGCCAATTCCGCCCGCCCTTGAATCGGGCGCGAGTAACAGGAACGGAACAGCGGCTTCGCCTTGAGCTTTAGCCAATCCGTAGCCTAAAAACATTAACATAACCGTCAACATCAGGGCCATGCGCTTAATCATATTTTCCTCCAAAAGATTTAATAACTTTTAATAATTGCAAAACTTAATATTATCTAATTACAGCTAATTTTCCAAGAAAATTTTCATTTACCGAACCGTCGGAACTTTTTACAATCAATTTATACAGATAAGTTCCGCTCGCGATACTGTTTCCGTCCTTATCGCGACCGTCCCATGGAATTTTAACGAATTTCTCCAATATATTTTTTTGCTCTATTTCGTTTATTAACCGACCGGCAATTGTGTAAATTTTTATTTTCACATCCATCGGCTGGTTTAAATTATGTTGAAAAGTAAAACTTGTTTTTCCGCTAAAGGGATTAGGATAATTATAAACATCCCTGATTACCAATCCGTCCTGGCTTACAACGGAGAAATAATCTTCCGCTTGAGAAAAATTGTTAAATATATCCCATGCTTTAATTTTTATTTTATAATCCCCTTCCGGCAGTTCCGTAAAGCGGTAATTTACCAAACCGGATCTGCCGCCCGCATCCAGATCGCCGATAAAGTAATTAGTAAAATCAATCGGGTTCGACGAATCTCCGTTAAGAATTCCTTCCAATTTGTGTCCCACTCCGGTGCCGGTTGTATTCAGTCCCGCGCCGTCTTTAAGTTTTACAAGTAGAGTGAAATCGGGGTTCACGAGATAAGAATTCTCAAAGTTCATATCATCGTAGTAAATACTTATTTCGGGACCCTTCTTATCGTTAACGGCAGTCGAATCGGTTCCGCCTACAACAATATCGTTATTGAACCCGATTCCGTCCTGAGAATCGTTAAGCAGATAAACGACTATTTTGCCGTTCTTATTTTCGTAGGAAATATCCTTCGGCACAATGAAAGAAGCGGAGAATTTCCCGTTGTCAACAGTAGCTCTTCCGCGGAAAATCAATCCGCCTTGAAGTTTAATATCATAATTAATATCGTCGAGGTGCATTCCCCGCTGGGAATCGTAAACGGAAACAATCGCTTCGCCGTTAACGGAAGTTATAACTTTGCCGGAATTATCGACTATAGAGCCTTTAATAACAGCCGGAGAAAGGGCTTTCAATGAAACGTTCTGTCCTTTAGCGACTCCGTTTACCGAATCCACAGCCACGTTATAATGAGGCTCGTTAAGCCTGAGAGCCGGGTCGCCGAAAAGATGGTATTTCTCGTCGTTTGTGCTTGTGCGAATTTGTTTTAGAATAAAATAGGCTTCCCCTATTGTTCTCGGTAAAAATAAAGAATCCCGGTGACCGAGCAGAAAATCGTAATAGTCGTACGCGAGTCTCGCGTTTGAATTTGAATATACCGGTCTTACCGCCGATATACCGCCTATAATTCCCGCTTTATATTTCAAAAGCATTTCCTCGGTGCCACTCTGATCGGTTGGGTCGTCGAATTTGCCGAAGTCGCACGTAGCCGCGGTGAGAAAAGTATATTTTTCATTTTTCATCTGCGGAATGCTAACCGTTTTTTCAAAAACAACTTCGTGCGTCCAGACTTCAGGGTTGCCATGCCCAATAAAGTTTAGAAGAAGAGTTCCGTTATTTACCGCGTTGATAATTTCTTCGTTCACTTGCGGTTTTCTTCTGCCGAATCCCGTAATGACCGTTGGGTATGCGGAAAGATAAAGTTTATTTAGGTTGAAATAAGCCGGTATATGGAAATTGGCTAAAGTCTCGGACTGGTATGTGTGAATGTTCCCGTCGTTGCCTTTTGAAGTTAAACCGTCGTCGGCAACCAAAGTAATTCTACTGCGCCATAAACCTTTATCGGATTTGGTTTCGTACTCAATAATTTTATCCACAATAACTTCGCCGTCTCCTACGCTCTGAATATTAATTCTGCCCAACGCTAAATCCAGCTTTTTATCATTGCCCGAAATTCGCCCGTAGTAATCGTCATACGGATAGGAATAAACCTCATCAAACGAACTAACAGTTTGAAAAGAAGGGATGAAATTTATGGAGTGCCCCTCGACATTAAAATAATCATAATCTCCGTCTCCGAAGAACAAAACATAGAACGGACGGATCTGCCAGTTATCGTAAGCGTATTTAAGGAAATTTCTAATCGCGGTCGGGTCTAAGGAACCGGAAGAAAATTCGTTGTAAATTTCATCGATATAAACAATTTTTGTAGAAAGATTTTTCCATGAACCGGACGCTCTGTAATCCTCTAATTTTTTTGCCTGATCGGCGAAGTTTCTGTGCGTAATAATTAAATATTCCGCTCCGGGGAAAGGATTATGAATATCGGAATTGAGAACTTTTTCGGCTGAAGATACAACTTTGAATTTACTCTCGTTCACCGCGAAATACTTACGAATATTCCCCTCAACTTCATTTGCCTGAAACTTAAATTGACCGCCGCTTATATTACCCTGCTGCAATTTCACGTCGTCAAATTTGGTAACGTCGAAACACCAGATAGAACTGTTGCTGAAATTAGACAAAGTATAGTTCACGGCGCTTGTAGTGTCTTTGGAATATAAAATGAGTTGATCGTCGGCTGCGCTAAGATGTTTTTCATATTGAAATTCCAAATAATCGAGATATCCTTTAGCGGCAATATCATTTGCGTTGAAATTGATTTTTATTGTACTTCTATCGTTTTCCAGCGCTCCGGAATATGTGAACGACGCTTTATGCGCTCTCGCCACTTCGTAACCGTTAGGCGCCGTTAAGAAAGAACTGTAAATCTTTTGACCGCTCTCATAAACGGCAAATGATTGAGATTTTTCCGAATTATTCACAAATCTTATTTTATAATTAATAACCGAACCCTGCGCTCTATTTGCCAAAGTGGTTATGTAAGTAGCCGAACTGTTTGTTGTGTTCAACTCATCGCCGAGATAATCGATACCGGATTTAATGATATTTATTTTATCGTCTTCAATAAATGCGAACGCTTTTGTCCGGGTCTGATTATAAGCGGCGGATAAATTCCCCGAACTTTTACTTCCGATTCTTAACCCCGATCCGCCTTCGGTAGTGATAAAATATGAATTCTGCTGCGAATAGTGATTTTTGAATCTCTTTACTTTATTATTATTCGGATCGACTTCAAAGAAATCTACTCCGCGTCCGTAGAAAAGTATGAAATCGTTCGCGTCAAATTTACCGTCGTCCTGCCCGGAAACATAAATTGGAATTTCGTGCAAATCGTCGAAACGGGCGTCTCCCAAACTATAGGACAATTCGTATCCTCCGTAATTGTAAATTTTGATATTTCGGGGGTCAACCGAGTTGTCCAGTCCAAATTTTGACAGATCCGATTGCGATATTTTATAAATTCCTTCCTCTTTTAAGTTGAATTTATACCATGTTCCCGAAGCTAACAATGAATGCTTACTTACTTTCGCCAGCGATTTCTGAGGAGATTTCAGCCACTTGCGCGCGGATTTGAAATTTACTACAATATTTTCAAGGCGCTTTATTTCCGCTGCCGAGGTATATGTTTGTGTTGATTTTGCAGTCCGCGCAAAATTAATGCGGAAAATTATGTTTGTATAAACTTTTATCTCTTCTCTGTTCGCTTCGAATTGAATAGGATAAACTTTGATAGTTTGAACGGGTAAACTCCGGACCAAACCGAATTCGCCGAATTCAACCAAACGAGGGATATCATATTTGTCCGTATAATTGTCGATGTTTCTCTCTTCAAAAAAACCGTTTACTTTTTCAAGTCTCGGAAACGGTTTCACTTTTCCCCTAATTATCTTAAAATCGGATTTAACTATTTGAATTGTGTTTCCGAATTCATCCGGCACACCGACGTTAAACGCGCGGTACGGCAGTTTCGGTTCGCCGGGTTTAAGATCGTCGTAAAGTCCGTTGTCAAGATCGAAATCCAGAAACTTTTTACCTCGCAGTTCAATTTCAAAAGGCGCGGAAATATTAGGACGATACTCTATTAGAATAGAATTTTCATTTGACGAGAGGATTTTAAAATCCTGCGCCATAACGGCGACGGCGCATAAAAAAAGGGCGACGACAAAAAATAATTTGCTCTTCATTGTAAATTCTCAATGTTTTTAAAATTATTAGACTATCTAAAAAAGTTTCAGAACTAAAACAAGTCAAAAATTCGTAGCAAATTATCTAAATGTGTTTCCCCTTAAATTTATGATTCAAAAAATAGCTAATTGTTGCATTAAATGTCAAGTCAATTTTTCAAGTAATTTTAAATGGTCGTTCGTTTGGGCGATTTTAATATAGACTTGTGATGAATGGATGCAAGGATTAAAATTAGTCTTTGGGATGGATGGATGCGAGGATTAAAATTAGTCTTTGGGATGAATGGATGGGAGGATTAAAATTAGTCTTTGGGATGGATGGATGCGAGACTTTAGTATAGAGTTGGGATGAATGGATGAGGGGCTTTAATATGGGACTTAGTATGAATGTATGTGCAACTGCAATATGGTCTTTGGTATGGATGTATGAATGGTTTGAATATGGAATTTGGTGTGAATGATTGTTTTTTTCATACAACCATCCAACCATCCAAAGAACTTGTAATAGTACTACTACAATCCCAATTCATCTTTTACGCCTACCATAGCGTATATGCAGAATTGAATATGCTCATCGATGGGAACGCCGAGTTCTTCCGCGCCTTTGACTATATCTTCCCTACTTACGGCGCGAGCGAATCCCTTGTCTTTCATTTTCTTTTTTACCGATTTCACTTTTACTTCATTCAAATCTTTATTCGGACGAACCAAAGTGACGGCGGTAATTAATCCGGCAAGTTCGTCGCACGCAAATAGAACTTTTTTCAATAACGTATCCCGCGGTTCGTCCGTGTAATCCGCATGAGAAAGAATAGTTTTCCGGAATTCTTCGTCGAAGCCTTTTTCTTTTAATATTTCAGAACCCTTGCAAGGATGTTCCTCAGCGGTAGGATATCTTTCGTAATCAAAGTCGTGAAGCAGTGCGACATTACTCCAATAATCGATATCCTCGCCGAATTTTTCAGCGTATGCCCGCACGCAGGCTTCCACAGCGTAAGCATGTTTCAATAAACTTTCGCTTTTAGTGTATTCTTTCAATATTGCAAGACAATAGTCCCGATTACGCATAACATCCATTATTTTTCTCCTTTACTTATTAAAACTCGGACATAAATTAGCGAGAACGCAGATATGACATTTGGGTCGGCGAGCGATACAGACCGCTCTGCCGTGAGCCATAAGATAGTGAGTAGAATTTATCCATCTATCCGGCGGCAGCAATTCCATTAATTTTCGTTCAATCTTTTCAGCGTTTTTCGTATCGACAAAACCCAGTAAATTAGAGAGTCTCACGACATGAGTATCGACAGCCACAGCCGGAATACCGAACGCGTTTCCGGCGACAACAGCGGCGGTCTTTCTTCCGACGCCGGGTAATTTATTCAATTCGTTAAAATCTTCCGGAACTTTTCCGTTATATTCCTCAATCAACATTCGGCAGCAATTGCGGATATTTTTCGCTTTCATTTTGTAGAAACCCGTTGAGTAAATATCCTTTTCCAGTTCTCCTGGTTCCGCGTTTAGATAATCTTCCGGCTTTCTATATTTTTTGAATAAATCTTTCGTTACAATATTGACGCGCGCGTCTGTGCACTGCGCGGAAAGAATTGTAGCGATTAACAACTGTAACGGAGTTCCGAATTCCAGCGCCGGTTTAACTTCGGGATATTCATTTGTCAGAATATCGAATATCTTTGCGGCACTTCTCCGTTCTTCCTTTAATTCGCTATTGATTGAATTTTTCATCTTTAATTAATAACCGTTTAACTATTTGATTATTTAATATATGCTTTTCGATAATTTCATCAATATCCTCTATTGAAACATTACCGTACCAAACCTGCTCGGGATAAATTAGAACCACCGCGCCGTGCTCGCACGCGTCGAGGCAACCTGACGTATTAGCGCGAATCTTAGTATTCAAGTTCAGATGTTTTAATTTCTGTTTGAACGCGGCTTTTAGTTCCGCTCCGCCTTTATCGGCGCAGCACCCTCTCGGATGCCCCTCCGGTCTTTTATTTTCGCAGATGAATATGTGCTTTTCGTATCTTTTCATTTCTACTGAGTAATTTGTTTTAACCGGTTCAAATATACTTAAATTTAAAAAGACAAAGTATCGCAGCTTCACTCTTTCAAAAGTAATAAAAGAAGAATATATTTCGATTCGTAATTATGATTTATTATTTGGCGCGTTCGTCTAGCGGTCTAGGACACTGCCCTCTCAAGGCAGAGATCACGGGTTCAAATCCCGTACGCGCTACAAAACAAATTAAACTCAATAATAAAATTCCGGCAATAAACTAATAGGGTAAACGGTGACTTTTTCGTTGATTTTATATTTCTCTTTTCCTGGGTAAACAACCCATAAATGCTCCAATTTAAGATCGTTTAAAGCCGCTTGAATAGATTTCGTCATTCTCGGAGCGTCGGAAAATTTAAATTCAACCGCCCGGTTTTTTCCTCCCTTTTGCCAAAACAAGTCAACTTCCGCCCCGTTATGCGTTCGCCAAAAATAAATTTTTTCCGGAGCTAATTTTAACTGGGTAATTAAGTTCTCCAGAGCAAATCCTTCCCAAGAAGCACCGAGTTTAGGATTAGTAAGCAGCTGCTCGCGAGTTTCTATTGAATGCAGAGAATGGAAAATTCCGGAGTCTCTGATGTATATTTTCGGTCGCTTAACGAGCCTTTTATTAATATTCTGATGCCAGGGCTGCAACAGCCTGACGGTAAACGTGCTTTCGAGAATTTCGATATATTTTCGAACAGTAAAATCCGATATTCCAAACGATCTTCCGATTTCCGAGAAATTTACTATAGCGCCGTGGTAATGGCTAAGCATTATCCAAAATCTGCGCAAAGTGTTTGGGGGAATATGGATTCCAAGCGACGGGATATCGCGCTCAAGAAAAGTGGAAATGTACTGCTCGCGCCAAATCAAACTATCGCTACCGTTTTCCGCCGTGAATGACGGCGGAAATCCGCCTCGAAGCCAGAGTTTACGAATGTTTTCTACGCCAACCTCATTGATGTTGAAACCGCTTAAATAATAATATGCAATTCTTCCCGCTAAGGTCTCCCCGCTTTGACTTATTAAGTCGCGCGAAGTGCTTCCAAGTATAAGATACTTTTGCTTTTCATTGTTATCCGTTAAGTATCTCAGAAGAGTGAAGAGTTCCGGTTTTCGCTGAATCTCATCAATTACGATCAATCCTTCGAGTTCTTCCAAAGTTAATTGAGGATTATCAAAACGAGCTAAATCGCGAGGGTTTTCCAAATCAAAATAATGAGAAAATTTAATTTCCTTTGCCAATGTGGTTTTACCGCACTGTCTCGGTCCCAAAATAGCGGTAACCGGAAATTGACGCACTAAGCGCTCAATTTTATCCTTCTCTATGTTTCTTTTAATCATCACCGGACAAAAATAATCAATCATTCATGAAATTTCAAGTTAACCACTCGAAATTTCATGGATATTTTAAGAATGTAAATTGCTTCATATTATAGAGATTGTTTTCTACTGAATTTATTTTGGAGTAAGTAGAAAACCTAAATTTACATAGCATATTTCCCTCTTTTTTTTTAATTTGCAGAAAGTTATAATAAGACGTTAAGCTCTTGGAATAACGGATTGTTTGTCTTAATTAGAGGAGAAGGAGTTTAAAATTTGGGAAGCAAAAAGAAGGGATATTACAGAGGGAACTTGGCGTTAGATAGATTTACCCCAAATGAAGAGATATTAAACTCACCGAAAAAGCTTACCGCATGGAACGGCGCTTCAACCGTACCGAAATCTGCAATATTAATTAGGAGTCGGAAATGAAATATTTATCAATTGTAATAGCGTATCTTATTCTAGTTACCGGCAATTCTTTGGCTCAGGAAAAGGAAAAAGATTTAGATTCTACGCCAAACTTCTATTCAACTGCAGCCATTGGAGGCATAGAGTTTTTTTCCATTTCCGTCGGTAAATATTTAAACGATGATCTGGCGGTTGATGTAAAATGGTCTATGTTTGGCGTTCATGAGTTTTCCGCTCCGGCAAGCGCAGGCTTTGGTATAAACTATTTTTTCAAAAAGTTATTAATATTTAAATACTTAAGTACGGATTATTTAGTCATCTATGGCAGCGGCTATAAAGGATATGGATTAGAAGCTATTATCGGTAATTGCACCAACTGGGAAAAGGGTTTTGGTTTTGTTTATGAATTTGGAATTGGATATTCCAACGTAATTGCAAAATATTCATCTCCGCAATATAAACGTTTAATTTTGTTAGGTCCAATAATAAAAATAGGTCTTAATTATAATTTTTAGGCAAAAATACAATGAGAAATAGTTCTTTCATAATTTCGATAATTTCATTAATAATGTTTATGAGTTATAAAGCTATTTTATTGAATGATATATTATTTGGCGCGAGATACGAGATAAAAAATAACATATATTTACAAATGGAAGGCGGAATTAACAATTTAATTAGTTTCGGAACGCCGTTCAATACTTTTCTAAAAATGGGGATTGGGCTTAATTTATAACCTCAGAAAGCGGAGGAATTTGATATCATATATTTTTGAGACTATTCGCGCATTCGCGGCAATATCTCTCCTTAATCAAATAAACATAAATTTCAATTCTCAATATCAAAGAGATTTTCATATTTTTAGACGAAAGAAATTAATTATAAATCACTTTACCTGTTAGCGGTTAATGATCACAAAAGCAGAAAAAATACTAAACGATGTTTTCGGCTATACCGAATTCCGTCCGATGCAGCGTGAAGTAATAGACAACGTATTACAGCGGCGCGACACTTTGGCGATAATGCCCACCGGGGGCGGGAAATCTTTATGTTATCAAATTCCGGCGCTGATTTTCGAGGGACTCACAATTGTCGTTTCCCCCTTAATTTCATTGATGAAGGACCAAGTTGAACAATTGCGGGAATTCGGAGTTCAAGCGGTGTACTTAAACAGTTCCCTATCGGCGGCGGAATACAGGGAAAACGTTGAATTGATTCGCGGCAATAAAATCAAACTCCTCTACGTGGCTCCCGAAACTTTGTTGATGGACAAAACGCTTGAACTGCTTTCTCAAATAAAAATATCAATGATCACAATTGACGAAGCGCATTGCATATCGGAATGGGGACACGATTTCCGCCCGGTTTACCGTCAAATAGCTCCCCTCCGGGCAAAGTTCAAAGATTCCGTTTTAATGGCGTTAACCGCTACCGCCACACCGAGGGTTCAGAGTGATATTTCGGATAATTTGAAACTCAAAACGCGCGATAAATTCATCGCCAGTTTTAACAGAAAAAATTTATTTCTCCAGATATGGAAAAAATCCAGCCCTACTGTGCAGCTTCTCGCTTTTCTCTCAAAACATAAAAACGAAAGCGGAATAATTTACTGCTTCAGCAGAAATCAAGTTGACGAATTATTTGAGCTTATCGACTCGCGGGGTTTTTCGGTAAAACCGTATCACGCCGGATTGGGAGATAAGGAAAGAAAACTCAATCAGGAATTATTTATTAAAGACGACGTACAAATTATCGTCGCTACAATAGCTTTCGGTATGGGAATAAACAAACCGAACGTGCGCTTTGTCGTTCATTACGATTTGCCGAAAAATATTGAATCATACTATCAGGAAATCGGCAGAGCGGGACGCGACGGATTAAGAGCCAACTGTATTCTGCTCTTTGGATACGGCGATATCAGAAAGATAAATTATTTTATCGATCAGAAAGAAGAGAACGAGCGCCGCGTGGCAAAACAGCATCTTAACGCTCTTATACGATACGCGGAATCTTACCAATGCAGAAGAATCCCTCTGCTGAGATATTTCGGCGAGGACTTTGAGAACGACAACTGCGGTATGTGCGACAACTGCAATAAAACCGTTCGAGACGCTGTTGACTTAACTCTCGAAGCTCAAAAATTTATGTCGTGTATGGTTAGAACCAAACAATTATACGGAGCAAATCACGTTATCGACGTGCTGCGCGGTTCTAAAAATAAAAAAGTAATCGAGAAAGGTCACGATAAATTATCCACTTATGGGGTCGGAACGGATTTAAGCAAAGAGCAATGGCATACTGTTTTTCAGCAGCTTCTGCAGAGAGGATTTATTATACAGGATTTGGATTACGGCAGTTTGAAATGCACGCAGCTCGGCGTTGAGGTTCTTAAAGGAGAAAGAACATTTCATGGCAAATTAGAAAAAGAAATTATTGTTGAAAAAACCACAAAGTATGATTCGGTTCCTCACGATAAAAATCTGTTCGATTTACTCCGCATCGAAAGAAAGCGTTTGGCTGACCGGCAGAATATTCCTCCTTACGCCGTTTTCCCGGATAAAACACTGCTCGAAATGTCCGCTAAGTATCCCACTTCCGCCGCGGATTTACTGAACTTATATGGAGTCGGAGCAGCTAAATTCAATAAATACGGCAACAAGTTTTTGAGAATAATAAGAACGTATAAAAAAGAGAATAACATAAAACCGAAATCGGAAATCGGGTCTCATAAAAATAGGATGAAGAAAAATAAACTGCTTAAATTCGAGCAAGTGACAATGGCTTACAATTCCGGGAAATCTATTGACGAAATTCTGGAGGAGTTTCAAATAAATCTGGAAGGACTCGTACGGCATTTAATGAAATATAACGATCAGATCGAAACGATAGACCCCGAAAGATTAATGGATAAAGTTACTTCGGATGAAGATACGGTCGATAATGTATTCAAACTTTTTGAGGAAAAAGGGACGGCTTATCTTCGCCCGGTTTACGACGCGCTCGAAGAAAAAGTAAGTTTTATCGATTTACACATACTAAGATTTAACTTTTTGTTTCAAAGAAACGTTCTAAAATAGTTTTAGTTTATATTTCTTTCTTAACTAATGTGAACAGCAGGGAAAGGATCAGCAGAACTACGTTTTCTTAAACATGAGTAAACGCATAACAAAGCCGCGATCAAGTTTTCCATCTAATCAACGAAAATCAGTGTAACCTGCCTGCCCGTAGAAATAGTATTTCCATCCAACCCCCCTTCCAAATTTGTCCGATATCTTTGCTTTATGTTTTCCCCTCTTCGCGAAGACGTGGAGAAATATAGACCGCGGATTTACCCGCCCGAGGCGGGTGAACGCGGATCGAACGGATTTACGCGATGGAAAGAATGAAGAAGAAGAAATTTAGAATAAACCCTTCCACGCCAATCCTCCTTCCTCACAGAGTCTGCGACCTTAAACAAGGGAAGGAGGGAGTAAAGGCAAGATTTCCCTCCCTTCTGGAATAATGGCGCTAACATAAATAATATATTATATTGGTGTTAAAAAATAAAGGAA
>CAYNUJ010000034.1:12660-22385 GCA_964400095.1 uncultured Melioribacteraceae bacterium | reverse complement strand
GTCAAATTTTAAAGCGCCCTTAAACGGTTTATACAAATCCATCATACTGCTCGAAGAAAGAGAACTTATTGAACCGGCTAAAGTTGACATCGCCGCGGCGAATAACCCCGCAATAATAATTCCCGAATACGGAGCGGGAATCATTTCGATAATAAACTTAGGAAATATTTCATCGGATTTTAAATTAAGCGGTCCGTAATAAGTATAAAGCATAACCCCCACAAGAAGAAAAATAACAAACTGTAGGTTAACGATAATTCCGCTTCCGATTAATGCTTTTCTTCCGTCTTTCAGATTCTTCGTGCTAAGCAGTCTTTGAACAATAAGCTGATCCGTACCGTGCGACGCCATGGATAAAAAAGCTCCGCCCAATAATCCGCTTATCAGCGTGTAAGGATGCGTGAAAAATTCCGATAACCCTCCCGAAAAACCGAGGTTAATTATCTCCAGTTTATTCCCCGCTTCCGCAACAACTTGATCCCATCCACCCGGAATATAACTATTCAGCAAAAACACTCCCGCTAAAATGGCGCCGCCGAGATAAATAAACATCAGCATCACGTCAACCCAAATTACTCCTTTTAATCCGCCTGTTGTAGTATAAAGAAGCGTAACGGAAGCAATTATAACAATAGCCAGCGGATAACTGATGCCCAGCATCAATTTTAGCGGAATGGCGGTCGCGAACAATCTGACGCCGTCTGCGGCGGTTCGCGTAAATAGAAATACTATCGACGCAAAACTTCTTGTTTTACGTCCGAATCTTATTTCTAAAAATTCATATGCGGTTACTAAATTGCCTTCGTAATATTTGGGAAGCAAATAGATAGAAATAAATATTCTGCCTATCAAGTAGCCCGCCGTAACTTGAAGAAAATTTAAGTTGGTTAAATAAGCCAGTCCGGGGATTGAAATAAAGGTGAGCGTTGAAGTTTCCGCGGCGACAATTGAAAAACAAACCGCCCACCAGGGTACCGATTTAGCGCCGAGAAAATAATCCTTAACGTTTTTCTGCTTCCCGCCGCTTAACATACCAATAGCGGCAGTTCCAATCAGAAATAATACAATAATAAAATAATTCATCCAGGGAGCCTAAAGAATTACCGATCTCTCAAGTCGTTAACCGCTTCATCAACGGAATCGCATACTATAAGAATTCTATTCAATTGAGATATATCAATTAAGCTTCTGACGCTTTTTTGAGGATTCGCGATTCTCATCTCGCCGTCAACGCTTTGAAGCAGCCTGTAAGCAAGTAAAATAGAGCTTAAACCGGAGCTGTCGCAATATTCCACTTCGGAGAGATCAATCACAAATTTTGTAACATCTTCATCGGTTAAAAGAATTGTAAATTCTCCTTTTACGAACCCGGTAATGGAGGCGTCGAATCTACTTTCATTCAATTTAAAGATTGCTAAGTCGCCGTCTTTTTTCAATTCGTATTTTATTTCATCATTCATATCGATTAAACCTATTTTTACTTAACTATCAAAACATTTGTAATGAATTTAATAAATTCCTGAACGAAATTTCAGGATTTATTTCATCGAATTTAACTCTAAAATTATAACACTCACGCAGCAAATCATTCTCAAACCCGATTTTGAATTCAGCTTTAATTAAACCACATAATCCCAAAACAAAAATATCGGAACGCGAATTCATATTAACCAGTACGTCGTAATTTTTATTTTGAAATATACTTTTCATCGTTTTCCCCGGCAGACCCAGCCTGCCGGTTTCAAGTTTGTTAAACGGGATTAAATGAAAATCTTCTCCCGCCGCTCTATTATATGACGTTTCAAGCAGCAATAAAGTGCAATTCTTTTTATGAATTTTAAAATATTTGGCAACAAGCAGGGCTTCGTCAAATTCAGCCGGATTTTCCGGCATAACAAAGATAAACTTAACGGCACGTTTAATAAAATCATTAAACTTAACTTCTCGCCGCTCTTTCATTATTTTTTTCTTCAAAGACGAAAGAGCAATTTTATTTAATAAATTCCGTATCATCTAATTAACTCGAGGAATTCATTTTCATCCAATATATTAACGTTCAATTTCTTCGCTTTGTCATATTTGGAACCCGGATTTTCTCCGGCAATAACAAAATCGGTTTTAGCGCTCACCGATGAAACAACATTACCCCCGAGAGCGATTATCTTTTCCTTCGCTTCATTTCGGCTCATCGAACTTAAAGCGCCCGTTAAAACGAATGAAAGACCGGTTATTTTTGAATCCGCGCCGGTTGTTTTCTTTTCTTCAAAATTAAGTCCGCGCTCTTTTAATTCCTCTATCATCTTAATATTTTTCCAGTCAGAGAAAAACTTGACGATACTCTCGGAAACGCTCGGTCCAATGTCATGCACCGCTTCAAGTTTTTCTTTATCCGCATTCATCAATTCGTCGATACTGCTAATAGACTCAACCAATTTTCTCGCTGTTCCGGCTCCCACATACCTAATTCCCAAAGCGAACAACACTCTATGAAACGGCTGCGCTTTACTCTTTTCGATTGACGCTAATAAATTATCCACGCTCTTACCGCCCAGTCTTTCGATATTAACCAACTCGTCTCTTCGCTCGGCTAAATTATAAATATCGGTGAAATCGGTTAATATCCCCAAATCTACAAATTGGTCAATCAGAGATTCTCCCAATCCTTCAATATCCATTGCGTTGCGGGATGCAAAATGAATCAGTCTCCCTTTTGTCTGCGCCGGACAGGCGCTATTGACGCAATAGAGCGCGACTTCGTCCGCGGGTTTAAAAACCGGATGCCCGCAGACGGGACATACGGCTGGAGGAATAACTTCAACCGAATATTCCGGACGTTTATCGAGCACGGCTTCAACTACCTTTGGAATTACGTCGCCGCCTTTTTCGATAACAACCGTATCGCCGGGTCGGATATCTTTCCGCTTAATTTCATCCGAATTATGGAGTGTAGCTCTGCTTATTGTTGAACCGGCAAGAAATACGGGTTCCAGCTCCGCTACCGGAGTAATTGCGCCGGTGCGCCCAACTTGCCAGGTAATGTCGGTAAGTAGCGTGACGGCTTTCTCAGCCTTAAATTTGAACGCCACAGCCCAGCGGGGGGATTTAGCTATGTTCCCCAGTTTTTTCTGATGATCGGTAGAATTAATTTTAACAACAACTCCGTCTATTTCGTAAGAAAGATTGGCTCTATTTTTTTCCCAGTAGCGGCAGTAATCAATTACTTCGTCAATATTCGCGCAAAGTTTGTAATTCGGATTTACTTTAAATCCGGCGCGTTCCAAATAATTCAAATTCTCGAATTGAGTGGAACTGAAATCGGATTCTCCGAGAAGATAGTACGTGAAAATATCCAAAGGTCTTTCCGCCACCGTTCTTGGGTCCTGAAGTTTAAGAGTTCCCGCCGTGGAATTACGGGGATTGGCAAATAATTTTTCGTTATTCTCCTCTCTTATTTTATTGAGCTTCTTAAATCCTTCAATATCCATGAAAATTTCACCGCGCACTTCAACCTCGCCGTGAAGACTCTCCGGAAGAGAATCCAAATTGATTTTAAGAGGAATTGATTTTATTGTTTTAACGTTCGCGGTAATTTCTTCCCCTGTGGCGCCGTCACCTCTTGTGGCTGCTCTGCTAAATTTTCCGTTTCTATATAAAAGGCTGACGGATACGCCGTCTATTTTTAATTCGGTAACATACTCGTAATTCTGATCGACAAGAGCTTCTTTTATTTTCCGGTCAAAATCTATTAATTCCTCTTCACTGTAAGTGTTTGCCAAACTAAGCATTTTTATTTTATGAGCTACAGAGGAGAATTCTTTGGTTAAATCCGAACCGACCCGTCTCGTCGGGCTGTCCGGAGTGATTAATTCGGGGAATTGATTTTCTAATTTCTGAAGTTTTTTTAGCAGTTGGTCGTAATCATAATCCGATATTTCCGGTTCGGCTTTAACGTAATATAAATAATCGTGCCGGCGGATTTCTTCGCTTAATCTTTCTATTTCTTCAGAGGGAGAAAGACTCATTCCGCTTTTTTCTCCTTCATCGGTAATAGTTTTATACCGGATTCGTTAACCAATAAATGTTTTACTTTGTTTTTTTTGCCCTTGAAATTCAATGTATCCGAGTTGAAAATCAATTTCACTCCGCCTGAATTACCAATAATTAAATCGAAATCTTTCCCGGAAGTAAACGTTTTTGAACGGTTCGGAAAGAGAATGAAATCTGTCGTTGAATCGCTATCCAATGTAACCTGAACCCACGATGTATCCTCAGCTATAATTTTAAGACTGTATTTCTTACCGCGTTCGGCAATTACTTTGTTGGTTTTCGGCGGGGGGGTATTTTCCTTCTCAATAATTTCGTAACGCTGTTTATTTTGTTCTATCATCTCTTCATATGGCTTTTCACTTACAATCAGTTCATCGCTTCCGCTGAAAAAGGCGAAGTAAATAATTATTCCTATAATAATAACAGCCGCTGCCGCAACGGAGGGAATAAACCAGGGCTGATTGACAGCCGAATTTCTTTGCGAAGGAACGGGCGGTTCCGCCGCAGCGGCGTCGTTAAAAGCCGGCGGCTCGTTTTCCGCCTCAACCTGATCGGAAGTTAAACGAGGTTCAAAAGAACTTTTCCCCTCTTTGGCAATATCATAATTCTTAAGAGCTTCAGCGCCGTTCAGCCCGACACATTCGGCATATTCGCGTATGAAAGCGCGCATATAAACCGAAGGCATTATTTCAAAGTCTCCCTCTTCAATTGCCTCAAGGTATTTTAAATCAATTCTGGTTCTAATTTTTATCTGCTGTAAGGTAACATTTTGAGATTCGCGCAGTTTTTTTAATTCTTCAGCAAAAGTTTTCAGATTTCCCGTTTCCATTTCGCTCCTTACCTAACTCTTTTTAATTTTGCCGCAAAAGAACCGTCTATTCCGTGAATATGCGGATATGTTTGAACGCACCCGTTTTGGTCCAATAAAGACGAATCTATATTACTATGGTTTGTTATTAGTTCAAAATTTGGGTTTTCCTTTAGGAAATTCTTTATTAATTCAAAATTCTCTTCTGGTTCAATTGTACAAGTGCTGTAAACAACAGTTCCGTTAATTTTAACAAGAGAAGCGGCTTTGTTCAAAAGATTTGACTGCAGAGGATTTAATTTTCTGATATCGCTGAAATCGCGTTTCCATTTAATATCCGGTTTTTTAACTAAAGTTCCCAATCCGGAGCAGGGAGCGTCCACTAAAACTTTATCGAATTCACCTTCGTCGAATTCAAGCGCGTCTATGGCAATGGCTCTATAATTAGTGACTTTGAGTCTATTAAGATTCTTCTCCAAAATATTTAATCTGCTTTCATATCGGTCGATAGCAACGAGTTCGCCGCTGTTATTCATCATCTCGGCTATTAATCCGGTTTTGCCCCCCGGGGCTGCGCATAAATCCAGCACTTTCATTCCCGGTTCGGGATTTAGCAGAAGAACGGGTAGTCCGGTGCTTTCATCTTGAAGAGAGAAATAGCCCAATCTGAAATATTTCCAATCCGTAATATTGCTCAAGGCGCCGAGATGAAGAAAATTTTCCACATATTTTCCTCTGCGATAAGCCATTTTAACATCATCGAGCAATTTTTCCATTTCATTAATTGAAGTGGCGAGTCTGTTTACTCTTAATATATGAGTGGGTTTTTGATTATTGGCTTCCAACAATTTTTCGGTAAACTCTTCCCCGTATCTATTGAGCCATCTTTTAACTATCCATGAAGGATGCGAATAATACGCCGACATGAACAGCACAATATCTTCTTCCCTTTTTGCGTATCTGATGCCATTTTTGCTTCTGATAATTCCCCGCAAAACGGCGTTTACAACATCGCCGGATTTTTGACCTTGCAATTTTTTCACAAACTCAACCGCTTCATTAACCGCCGCGTAATCGGGAACTTTATCTAAAAATAAAATTTGATAAAGAGCGACTCGCATTGCATTTTTCATATTCGGAATACATTTGGGAAATTGTCCTTTATAAAAGCCGGTAAGTATCCAATCGATTCTCCCAAGCCATCTTATAACGCCGTGAACAATTTCGTACAATAAAGCTTTATCCTGCCCGCTCAATTCGGACTGCCTTAATTCAACTTCCAGCAATTTGTCGAGATATGCATCCGTACGGTCAATGCGGTTAAGTATTTTTATCGCTGTTCCCCGTACTCCGGAATAGAGATTCATTAGGGTATGATCGGTATTTTCAATATTATTCGACATAGTTTCGTAATTAAACAAAAATTAAATAGATTCCAACAAAAATAATAAAAATGAATCAAATGGTTTTGAAAAGATAGAAGGGCAAAAAAAAGCGGGCAATTTGCCCGCTTAAGCTTTTAGGCTGATTTAATTCCGTAACGTTTATTAAATCTATCAACGCGGCCTGTGGAATCGACCATTTTTTGCTTACCGGTATAAAACGGATGGCATTCGGAGCAAATTTCCAATTTAATTTCCGAAACCGTAGAGCGCGTAACAAACTTATTTCCGCAAACACACGTAACTTCACATTTCTGATATGTAGGGTGAATTCCTGTTTTCATCTTATCGCTTCCTATAAATTTTAGTCACGAAATATATGAAAATCAACTTCTAATTTCAATAATTAAGCCAATGCTAATTGCGTTTTTTAGCGGCTGACTTCCGAACGGAATCCATCCTCGCTTTAATTTTTCGCAGTGAATCGGAATTTCCCGTTCCAATGTAGAACCCGTTAAAATCAAAATATGGATCTGTCGAGCGTCCAACTAAAACATCGGGACCCTTCAGACTTTCAGTTCTACCGGATTTTTTATCTGAAATATACTCATCCAAATTAACCGCTTTATCCGGCTTAAACTTAGGCGACTGCATATGCTGGGTTACGACCACATCGTTCGGTTCGACGATTACTTTTACATGAGAAGTTTCGTTTGCAGATTCTCCGGCAGCAGACTTAGAAATATACTGTTTCGCAGTTATATTAGTTTTATTCGCGGCAGCCTCCTCTCTAAGAACCGGCTCGGGAAACAGCGGAACGTTTCGATCATACTGAACAAAGTCGGAAACGATAAAAAAGACAATTGCACTCAATACAACCGCCGTAGCGGGAGCAAAGAGCCAGATTGGAAATCTCCCCTTGTATTTAGAAGAAGAAGTTTCAAAATTTCCGTTTTGAATTTTTGTCATTAGGCGAAATTCAAAATCGTCTTCCGCTTTTACTTGTGGCAGGCTTTTCAGAAGCCCGATTATGCGAGAATATTTTTCCTCGTCGTTAGAATTGTAACTGTTTATTCCCATAAGCTACTCATTGTATATATTTTTTAATAATTTCTGCAAATGGTTCCTTCCACGGTTAATTCTCGATTTAACGGTACCAATAGAAAGATCGGTCATTTCTGCAATTTCTTCGTACGAAAAACCTTGTATATCTCTCAAAATAACTACCTCTCTATAGATTTCTTTAACCTTGAGCAAAGCTCTTTGAATAATTTCTCTTTTTATTCTGCCGTCGGTAATTCTATCGGGACCGAGAACGCTTTTGTCCGGAATTTGAAACGATTTATCCTCGTCGTTATTAGTCAGAGAAAAAATTGTTCTTCTCTTTCTACGCTTCAATTCATTTCGAGCCAAATTTCCGGCAATTGTGTAAATCCATGTAGAGAACTTAGCGAAAGACTTATACGAATCTTTCTTTAGATAAAACTTCACCATTGTATCCTGCACTATATCCGAGGCAACGTCTTTGTCGCCCACAAATCGGAATACAAAATTAATTAGCGGGTCTTTAAATCTCTTGACCAATAATTCATAAGCTTCAATCGTATTGCTGTCTTGAAACTCTTTAATTAATTCTTCGTCTGTCAGATTCTTTAATTCTGCTTTCAACTTCGGGTTATACCTTAATTAGTAATTATTTGTTTCAAAATATATCTCTCTTTTTTTTGACGAACAAAAGTAAAAAAAGTGAGAGATTATTGCATCATTTCGGCAATCATCATCGCCGCAGTTGTTTTCCGGTCTATGCCGGAAGTTTTTGACGCAAGTTCGGAATTTAATAACGCTTTAGCCGCTCTGTGCAGCCTTCTTTCGGAAAGCATATAGTTGGACATTGCGCATTTTTTGTAATAATAAGGAGAAACCTGCAGATTGCGCGCGGCTTCTTCATTTGAAATATTTTTCCTTTTATATTCGTGTGCTGCGGCTAATGTAGTGATAAATTTTATCAGCATAGCATTAATTTGAAGAATATCCATTCCCGAATTCAGGAGATTTAAGCATATCTTCATTGCTTTTCCTTTTTCTCCCGAACCGATTGCGTCCTGCAGTTCAAATATGGAAAATTCCTTCGTAATCGAACTCAAATTTTCAATTAACTCGGCTGTAACTTCCCCGCTACCGTTCAAAAATCCGGCAAATTTCTGCATCTGCATTTCAAGCAGCGATTTTTCATTGCCGACAAATTCCATTAACATATAGGCGTTATCCCTTGAAATAGTTATTCCGTGAGCCGCGGCTCTAACTATTATCCATTCCGCCAGCTCCGACGGACGCAGCTTCCTATTTTCGAATAAATAACCTCTCGCAGCCAACTCGGCAAACGGCTGGGTTTTAGCTCCTTTTATTTCCGCGTTATGCGTAATAACAAGTATTGTAAAATCTGAGGGAGCTTTAGAGTAAGGCAGTAATTTTTTCTTATCGGCTATATTTTCGAATCCTCGGGCGACAATCAGTTTTTTCTCGGAACCGAATGGAAAAGCCAGCGCGGAATCGAGAACCGTATTGAAATCGACGCCTTTATCGAGAGAGAATATCTCAACATCGAAATCGGAAGCGATGAATGGCTGAACAGCCGTTTTAATTTTATCCACAGCGGCTTCAAGCGAATATTTATCCTTGCCGGCTAAAAAATAGATAGGAAGCAAAGATTCAGCCGATAGATATTTGTCAATATTTTCTAATGTGGAAATACTTTTCGCCATGTTAATTTTTTTCTTTTTCTTTTTTAATCGCCGTAATTAATAGGAAAATGAATCCGCCCCAAACAATACCGCATACGATTATAAAAGTTAACAAAACCTCCATCATTCGCTCAAAGTTCTATTTACAAAAATTCTATTGAATATCAGAAATACAACAATAACAATTATCCATTGAAAAATACAAGCGCCCGCGTTTGCCACATGAAACGGATTCCACCATTCGGGGTCCCATTGCGCAGAAGAAACAAGCCACCAAGCCAGCATTACAACCACTTGAAGCGGAATTAAATATTTGATAATGTAATTATAATATTTACCCACTTTAATATCCGCTCCTTCGCCATTAATTATTTCCGTCCGGAATTTATCCACTCCGAACCTGATAATAGCGAAGGAAATAAACGCGCCGCTCAAAATCAATCCAACTCCCCAAACCCAATCCTGATTAGCGAAAAAGTCCATATTCAAAGCCGAAGGCAAGCCGAGTAAAAATCCGGCAGACGCTACAATTACAATTGCTCTTTTCCTTTTTATACCGTAATCAATTAAACTCCGGGTTGTTAACTCTACCAAAGAAATTAAAGACGATAAAGCGGCGGACGAAAGAGCGAGAAAAAAGAGCGTTCCGAATATATAGTTTACGGCGCTGTTGGAAGACATTTTAGTGAATAAAAGCGGCAAATAAATAAATGTCAACCCGGTGTTTGCCGGTCCGGCTTGGGAAAT
>CAYNUJ010000034.1:0-12560 GCA_964400095.1 uncultured Melioribacteraceae bacterium | reverse complement strand
CCTTCCATCGCGTTCGGGAGAGTAACGGCTCTAACAAGAAGTATTAAAAGAATTATCACAAGCGCGGAAACGAGGAATTTATTCGCTTTTTCAATTCCGTTTACAATGCCGCGGTAAATAACCGCCGCTGAAATAAATATTGCAAGAAAATGGAATAATACAGGCAGATAGCCGGAAGAGAAATTCTCCCAGTAAACCATATGATTATCGACAGTAAATAAATTTCCCGAGAGCGCTGAAGTTAAATAGTAAATACACCATCCGGTAACGACAGAATAATAAAACATTATAGCCGTGGAAACAAAGGCAATATATCCGCCCATCCAACCGAAATGCTTTCCGGCGGTTTTTGCAATTGCTCCGAGAGGTCCCATCCGGGCGTACTTACCAAGAGCAAATTCGGCAATAATTAGAGGCACAGACCAGATCAGAAGGAAAATCACCCACGGAATTAGGAAAGAACCGCCGCCGTTCTGAGCGACGATTCTTGAGAATCTCCAAATATTTCCCGTTCCGACGGCAATTCCTAAGGCGGAAATAACCAGAGCCCACCGGGAAGTGAAAAACTCCTGCTGCTTCACTATTATTTGTTTCTTTTACTTACCGTTACACTTTCCATTACAACCGGATCAATTGGTTTGTTGTTGGCTCCCGTTTTAACTTTCCCTATCGCTTCCAAAACATCCATACCGGAAATTATATGTCCGAAAATTGTATGGTGAGCGTTCAGCCAGGGAGTGGGAACGAGAGTAATAAAAAATTGACTGCCGTTTGTATTCGGCCCGGCGTTAGCCATAGCTAAAATTCCAGGTTCGGAAAACATCAAATTAGAACGAAATTCGTCTTTAAATTTTCCTCCCCAAAAGCTGGCTCCGCCCATTCCGGTTCCCGTAGGGTCTCCGCCTTGAATCATAAATTTTTCAATTATCCTATGGAAGACTACTCCGTCGTAATATTTTTTTAACGCCAAACCGACAAAATTTTCAACGGTTTTAGGAGTTTCGTGCGGGTATAGCTCCAATTCCATAGCGCCCATATTTGTTTTTATTGTTGCCACAAGCGCTTCGCTGTTGCCAACATTCATTAAGTCTTTCACCTGAGCCTCAATATTATTATTGGTTTCTTTTTTAACTGTTTTTTCTTCTTTTTTACCGCAGGCAGTCACTAACAATAGCGCCATCATAATAACTAATAATCTCTTCATTAGACCTCCTTAAGGATTTAATAAATTAAAATAAAGCAAACTGAAAATCACCAAACCGATTGCAATTCTATAAAACACAAAAACAAAAGTAGTGTTTTTTCTTAAGAACCGTAAAAGCAGTTCGATGGTTAAATATCCGCTTACAGCCGCCGCCGCAGTAGCGGCAAAAAGCGAAATTCCGCCTGAAAAATCGATGTAATCAAGCGATTGATAAAATTCTAAAATTCCGCTCCCGAATACTGCGGGGAGACTGAGTAAAAATGAAAACCTTGCAGCGGTTTCTCTCTTAAATCCCAAAAACAATCCCGCCGTTATTGTGGTTCCCGATCTGGATGAGCCTGGAATAAGAGCAAAAGATTGAGCCACTCCGATTAAAAAAGCGCTGAGTAAATTCAGCTCTTTCATTTCCTTTTTGAAATTCCCCACCTTTTCGGCAATGCCGAGTATAACGCCGAGAGCAATGAGACTTGTTGCAATAACATACAAATTTTTTGTGAACGCCCCTTCGATGTAATCCTTAAACCCAAGACCGATAACAACAACGGGAAGCGAGCCGATAATTATAAACCATCCTAATTTCGAATTTAGAGACTGTTCGGAAAAACTCTTTCTTTGGAATAAATTATCTCTGAAAAATTCTTTAATAATTAAAATTATGTCGTTCCAAAAATATATTATTATCGCAAGCAGAGTTCCCAACTGAATAACAGCGATAAATGAAGTCCAGTGTTCGGGATTATCGGCGGATATTAAACCGAGTAATTTACCCGCCAGAGTTAAATGTCCGGTGCTGCTGATTGGCAGGAACTCCGTTAGTCCCTGAATAATACCTAAAAATATTGCTTCAAAAATTCCCACAATTTCCTCTAAAATGAATAAACAATGCCTAATTTAATTCCGATTGATAAAGAGTTTAAATTCACATTTTCCTTAGCGCTCATATCAATAAGCTTCGTTCCTCCGCCGTCGCTAATTTCCCCCGGCAAATCCAAGCGGGCGTCGGCTCCTATATAAGCGTATAGATTGCCTCCCAATCCGGTCATTCCGTAAGCCCTTGCCAGTATTCCGAATCCCATGGAACTATATTTACTTTCGTAAATTGTATTCGGCAGTTTTTCAGTCGCGTTTACAATCCGCAAACCCAAACCGCCACCGAACTTAAATTTGTATCCTTCCCCCTTAATAACATAATACCCGACTACCGAAGGTTTATGCTCGACAACCGAAAAATCGTACACTCCGAAAATGCTTATATTATTAGTGAAAGAATAAACCGAAGCCGAGTATTCAATTCCGATATCGAAAGTAGAAGTAATCGAGCGGTCAATTTCTCCGAAAAATTCCGCTTCGGTTTCGAAACTTTTTACATCATTGCCCGGCGAGGAGAAGTTCACATTTATATAATCCTTCAAAGAGCTTTTCGACGAAAGATTTATTCCCATTCCAGCCGAAATATCATATTGAGCAAAATTGATAATGGGGAATAAAAGAATTGTTAATATTAGTTTCTTCATAATTCCTCGCTGTCTAAGCTTTTAATTACATTTAAAAAGTTAAGTTTGGCTTTTCCCTCTTCGACGCGTTTTTTATTAATAATATGAATGAAAAAAAGCGCCGAGATAATAAATATTACGTAAGAGATTGTGTGCGTCAGTATTGCAAACGCGCTGCTTATTTCCTGATTGAAAGAAAACAGAGTAGTTAATACCATGATGGTAATCCAATGATAAGAACCGGCTCCTCCCGGCGTTGGTATTATTATTCCGAACGCGCTTATTGTCATTAGAATCCATGCCATTCCGAAATTCACCTCTTGAATTGTTTCCATCCCGAGCATTCTGAACGCTACCCATGAATTAAAAGCGTAAACAACCATTATGAGCACTGTAAGTAAAAACGTAAAAACGTAATTACGAAAGCCGCGCAAACTGGCAAAACCCTTTGTAAGCGTATCGAACAAGTATTCTAATTTTTTCGATAACCTCGTAGAGAATTTTCCCGCTATTTTAACAATTATCCGCCCGAAACTCTCTTTGTAAACAACCAATAAAATAATAAGAATTATTAATAAGCCGTTTAACGCAAACACTAAATTAAGAGAATATTTCAACCATGAAATTTCCGAATACAGGTCACCCGAATAGATTAGAACGCTTATCAGCACGGAAAAAGAAAGAGCTAATATATCAATCACCCTTTCCAAAACAACCGTACCGAAAATAGATGTTCTCGATATTCTCTCCCATCTTCCGAGAAAAAAGGAGCGGAATATTTCCCCAGCCCGCGGAACTACGGCGTTCAATCCGTAACCCACCATAACGGCGCCGAAGAGGTGCTTGATTTTTATATCGCTTTTTACTGAAGAAAGAATATATTTCCATCTTAACGCCCGGATAAAATGAGAAAGGAAAAATATTAGGATGAATATTACTAACCAAAATATTTTAACTCCGGCTATTAAAGCGAATGACGAGAGCAAGTCAACCTTATAAAAAGCAAGGTAGAGAAAGACAAGCGTTAGTAAAAAAGGAAGAATAATGCCGATTATTTTTTTTGAGTTCTCTTTCATCTGATATCGACAATTCTCGCGTTTTCAGGCGTTTTTATATTAAATGAATCAGTATCTAATTGCGGATTCGTCTTAAACTTAAGGAATTCAATTTTCATTCCGCCGCCTTTTTTCAATTTAACATTAATTCGTTTTAACTTAAATTTCATGTCGGTAAAAACTTCCAGGCTTTTAACATTATTTATATTGTTAACCGGAATTATAAAATCATAACCGGAGTTTGTTTCGGAATTGAGTAATATCTTTTCCGGAGCAAGCAATGAATTAATTATTAAATCCAAATTTAAGGGAGCGTCGTATTCTTCCGCGTTGGAAATTACGAGCCGGTTGAGTTTTGCATTATACGTTTTTACGACTTTCCCGTCGGAAGATATTATGCTGCCTTTTACCTTTAGTTTTATTGAAGAAGGTTTCATGAAAAGAAACTCTCCTTCCGAAAAGGGATTGTTTTTCACTTTCGATGTTGTTCGGAATTTTACTTCAACCGCTTTAACGGATTTATAATAATTAACGAAAGAGTCCACAGGAGCATTCTGGGCTGAAATATTTAAAGAGATAAAAGAAAGGAATGAACCTATAATAAATTTAACCATTGTACGACCTTAAAACCGTTTCCAATTGTTCTTCATTTTCCACAAGCACATCGCGGGCTTTACTGCCGACAGAAGGTCCCACAATTCCCATTTGTTCCATTTGATCTACAATCCTAGCCGCGCGGGCATATCCTAATTTTAATCTACGCTGCAGCAGTGAAACCGAACCTTGCTGATGACGCACAATTAATTGAGCCGCATCGTTAAACATTGGATCAAGTTCGGTAACAAATCCGCCTGAAGAACTCGCTTTCTTTTCAAAAAGAGACGGGAGGAAAAACCGCTTGGAATACCCCTTTTGAACGTAAATAAAATCGGCTAATTTTTCCACTTCCTCGGTAGAAATAAAAGCGTTTTGAATTCGAATCGGTTTGGGCATTCCGCCGGGAAGAAACAACATATCCCCTTTACCGAGCAATTGTTCCGCTCCGTTCATATCCAGAATGGTTCTCGAATCAATTTTTGTGGCGACTTGATACGCGATTCGAGCGCTGAAATTCGCTTTAATAACACCGGTAATAACATTAACGGAAGGACGCTGAGTAGCGACAATTAGATGAATTCCGACCGCGCGCGCAAGCTGAGCTAACCGGGCAATAGGCTCTTCAACTTCTTTTCCGGCGGTAATCATTAAATCTGCCAGCTCGTCAATTATCACAACAATGTAAGGCATTTTATAATGCTTCATCTTATTTGTATCTTTAGGTTTGCGTTTGGGGTCGGAAATTTTATTGTTGTAATCCACTATATTCCTTACGCCTACCTTTGCCAGTTTGTCATAACGTTTCTCCATTTCGAATTCAACGGATTTCAAAGCCACAAGCGCATTCTGCGGATTTGTAATTATCTCTTCATCCAAATCGGGAGAAATAGCGAGGAAATGTTTGTTCAATCTTTTATAAAAAGACAATTCAATTTTCTTCGGATCGACAATAACGAATTTAATTTCCGACGGATGCTTGGCAAAAAGAAGGCTGGCGATAATCATATTTATTCCAACGCTCTTTCCCGAACCTGTCGATCCGGCAATAAGCATATGCGGCATTGTAGCGAGATCGGCAACGTAACTGTCGCCGGAAATAGTTTTACCGAGAGCCATCGGCAGTTCCGCTTTGGATTGAGCTAATTTCGGCAGTACGCTCCTCGCTCTTACAGTAGATGCGACTGCATTAGGAATTTCTACTCCGATAGCGCTTTTACCCGGAATTGGCGCGATTATTCTAATTCCGCGGGCTGCAAGAGCCAAAGCGATATCATCCTCCAAACTCACAATTCTGCTTATTTTCACTCCCGGCGCGGGCACAATTTCGTACAGCGTAACTACCGGTCCGGGAGTTACGGAAATATCCTCAATTTTGATATCGAAAAGAGCAAGTTTCTCTTTAAGCAGTTCCGCGTTCCTCTTCAATTCCTCTTCCGGAATTTTCACTTCTTCATCTTTGAGAGGCTCCAATAAATCCATATTCGGCGGATTGTACTTAATATTTTCCTCCCATTGGTCCGGAAGCTGTTCTTCTAATTTCATGTCGATCATGGGTTCGTCGCCATCGTCAACAGGTTCTTTCGCTTTCTTTTCTGACTCTGACGGTTCCGTCTTCTCTTCGAGCACGTCCAAGCCCTTTGCGTCGATTAATTCCTCAACATTTTTCTTAACAATCCTTATTCTCGTTTCCTCGGCTGTTTCCTCGTCTTCATCGCCGGTATCGTTAATAAATCCGGGTAATTCCGTTTCCGGCTCACCCGAAATTTTTCTATTCTTCTTACGTTTCGGAGAGAGATTTTTAATCTTTGCAATATTGTCTTCGGCTAAAACCGACGTATCTTTTTTAATTCGAATTGTTGTGCCGTCTTCGTTTAAGGATTCTTCTTCATCGGAAAAAATTGAAGAGATTATCTTTTTCAGCCATTCAAATTTGAGATCAAACGTTAGGAAGAAGAGAACAAAAATAAGCGTTACTATTATTATAACGCTGCCCAAACCGCCGAATATTAAGGACAATCCCCTGCCGAAAAAAGCGCCGATATTGCCGGATAACTCGTTAACTTCCCGAAACAGCGCGAAATCCGACGAAAAGCGAAATACTCCGAACAGAGTTGAGAGAAGTATTCCCAGTACGAGTAAAAAATTCGACGCTTTTACCGCGAGAGAGTAATTCTGCTTTCGGATTATCATCGTTGCCCATAAAAAAGTAATTAACGGAAAAACGAGAGAGAAAAATCCGAGAGTTTTGTGAATTAAAAAGTAGGATAGATACGCGCCGAAAATTCCCAGCCAATTATGAATTGAGCTTATCTTTTGAGTGAATTCCGGATTATTGGCAAATACTTTAAATACATCGATAATTCCGTAATCGGAAATAAATTCATCGTATTTGGAGTAGGAAAGAATACTGAGAAAAAGAAAAATAGCGAACAGACCTAAAAATAAGCCGAGCAATTTAAGCTTTTTTTCGGGCGGAACAATAAACTCCGCGTCGGATCTGTTTTTCGGAAGTGATTTTTTCCTAACCTTTCTTTTCGCCAATTATTTCTCCTCAATACCTAATTGTTCTAATTCCGGTATTATCTCTTTATCCGCTTTTTTAATTACGCTATCGAAATAAACGGGTATAATTTCGGAAGTATTTATTTTCGCCGCGTCGGCTAAATCTTTTCCGAATCCTTTTTCAATAAGTATTTTTCCATGTTCGCAATTTTCAAGCATCTTCCGAATATTCCTTCCGAAAGTTTTGTAGAGCGACACGCTTGCTTTCGATGCGTCGGAAAACTCAACATCTTCTTTTAATTTTTTCATTTTCGCAATCAATTTACCCGCGCAGATTGTATCTTCCAAACAAAACTGACCGTTAGAACCGGAGCAAAGTATTTCAATATCATTGCCCATTATTACCAGCAGTTTGGCTAAAACAGAAATATTAGCAAAAGAAGCAACAAAAAGATATTCCGAAAACTTTGCTTTCGTAACTGCTTTTGTGCCGTTAGTAGTATAAAGGATTATAGATTTTCCGCCTATAACCTCCTCGGTAAATTCCGAAGGAGAATTCCCCAAAGCGAAACCTTCAACTTTAACGGCATTCCTTTCTCCGGCTAAAAGAGTTTGACCGCCGAATGCCGCGCCGGATACTTTAACTGCAAAATCCAGAGAATCTACCGGAATAACTTCCTTAGCGCGGTTGTCCAGCGCAGTAATAATAGTTGTGGAAGCGCGCAGCACATCTATAACGACCGTCGTCTTCCCTGTAAAATATAATTCTTCCACATTATGCGGCGAAAGTAAAGTATGTATTTTCATTCTATTTCTTAACGAATGGTAATCTTACTATTTTAGCGGGAATCTCTTTATTCCTGATAATAAAATTTACGTCTCTTCCCTGCTCGGCGTAATTTATATCCATATATCCCATTGCAATCGGTTTGCTTAGAACAGGCGAAACAGTTCCGCTGGTAATAATCCCAATTTCTTTACCGTCCGAATTTATTTTATAACCGTGGCGCGGAAAGGCTCTTTCCTCGGAAAGCATAGCTACAAGTTTCCGTTTAAGTCCTTTTTCTTTAATTTCCAAGAGAGCATCGCGACCAATAAAATCGCCTTTTTTTAATTTTGTAATCCATCCGAGTCCCGCTTCCAAAGGATTTGTATTTTTATCAATATCATTTCCGTAGAGGCAGTAGCCCATTTCCAAACGAAGCGAATCCCGCGCGCCGAGTCCTGCGGGTTTTATTCCGAATTCCTCTCCGGCTTCGAAAACGGCGTTCCATAATTTTTCGGCTTTAGATTCGCCGCCTTTAAAATAAAGTTCAAATCCCAATTCGCCTGTATAGCCGGTTCTGGAGAGGATAACTTTTTCATCGGCAATTTCGGCGTAAGTAAAATGATAAAATTCCAAGTTTATTTCTCTATCGCAAATTTTCTGTAATGCCTTCCCGCTGTTTGGTCCCTGCACCGCGAGCAGAGAATACTCATCGCTCTCGTCGGTCAGTTGAACGTCGAATTTATTATTGAATTTAAGCCATTTAAAATCTTTTTCTATGTTAGAAGCGTTCACTACAAGCATAAATTCAATGTCGCTTAATTTATAGACGAGTAAATCGTCAACAATTCCGGCGTCTTCGTAACAGAATGCGGAATACTGAACTCTTCCTTCGGTTAAATTAGCGGCATTATTTATTGTAACATACTGAACAAAATCGAGAGCATTTTCGCCTCTTACAAAAAATTCGCCCATATGGCTCACATCAAAAACGCCGACGCTATTTCTTACAGCGTTGTGTTCTTCTATAATCGAGGAGTATTGAACAGGCATTTGAAATCCTGCAAAATCAACAATTTTCGCGTTTAGCTTTTTGTGAATATCATAAAATTTTGTCTTTTTCACCTTTATTCCAAAATAAATTAACAGTTATTCAAAATTAACAAAAAAAATGTTTCCCTTTATGCGTATTCTTCAGTTAAATCCTGTCCCGTTTTGGAGGAAAGAATTTGGAAAGCCTGGGGATTCATTTTTTCGTCTTCAACTAATTTCATTCTGAAGAAGTATTTGAATCTGAGTTTAGTGAATCTGGATACTCTGCCTTCTTTCAACTTTCTACCCAAAGAGGGATGAACAATAACTTTAAGGGATTTTTCCTTTCCTTCCAATTTATACCGCTTAAGCCAAGCTTCAATATCAAAAATCAAATTCGCTTTTTTAACCATCATTCCGGTGCCTTCGCAGTAAGGGCAGGGTTCGTTCATTGATTGAACTATATTTTCACGAATTCTCTGTCTTGTAATCTGCATAAGTCCGAAATCCGTCATCGGCAGCATAGCAACTTTAGCGCGGTCTCTCCGGAACTCCTTCCGAAGTTCATCGTAAACTTTTTTCCGGTTTTTCTCTTCTTCAAGGTCAATAAAATCTACAACCAGCAGACCTCCGATATCCCTCAGGCGCAGTTGACGCACAATTTCCCGCGCCGCTTCCAAATCTGTTTTAAGGGAATTCAGTTCCTGCTCTTTCTTTGCGGCGTATCTTCCGCTGTTAACGTCAATAACCGTCATAGCTTCGGTGTGTTCAATAACTATATGCCCTCCGCTGGGCATGAACACGCGCTTGTTGAACATCTGCTCTATCTGATCTTGAATTTTAAACGATTCAAAAATCGGTTGATTCCCTTTATGAAATTCAACTTTTTCAAGCAGTTCCGGCTGCATATAGCGGACATAATTACGTATTTCCTTAAGAACCTTTTTGGAATCGACAAAAACTTTGTTTACATCCGGAGTGAATAAGTCTCTAATAACGCTAATAGTAGTGGCAACGTCTTTAAAAATCAATTCCGGCGGTTCGCTTGTTCTTAATTTTTCCTCTATCTCTTCCCAAGTTTTCATAAGATACCGAAGGTCGGCGGCGAGTAATTCTTCGCTCTGATTTTTTGCGGCTGTTCTTACAATAAGTCCGAATTTTTCAGGAATTATACTTCTGGCGATTCTCTTTAATCTTTTTCTTTCTTTATAATGAGAGATTTTTTTCGAAATGCCTATTTTGTTATCCATCGGCAGCAGAACGCAAAAACGTCCAGGAATAGAAACGGAAGAAGAAACTCGAACGCCTTTGTCCTTAACCGGCTCTTTAATTATCTGAATGATAATATCTTCGCCTTTTTTTAATTTAGGAATTTCGGGCTTTTTGGTGAATTGACTTTTTTTAGAATGATGCTGATGCTCCGGCGCATTAGACTGGGATTCGGAGGAATCGTCATCCTCGTGCTCGAAATCTTCGCCTAAAATACCCCTCAAACCGTCGGTATTCTCGCCAATGTCGGAAAAATGAAGAAACGCGTCGTGCTTCATTCCAATATCCACAAAAGCGGCTCTAATGCCGGGAAGAACTCTCGCTACTCTACCGTGATAAATATTCCCAACCATTCTTCGGCGGTCCAGAAGGTCCACGAAGAAATCTACTAATACTCCGTCTTCCGTAATAGCAACACGGTTCTGCGTTCCGGAGGAGTTTACAATAATTTCTTTGTACATATATTAAACTCATTTTATGCAATTTTAGAATTAATTCTGTCTTCGTTTTCATTAATTAACCAAAAAAGCACTTTTTCTTCAAATTTTAATTGTATTTCGGAATAATTTACAGGCTGGAAAACGCCCTGCCGAACCGAAATTTTATGCGTCTCGATTACATCGTATAATTCGAGAATCGTCCGCGATTGTAAAACTCTGCCGATTAATATTTGTATCCCGTCGAAGAACCGAAGATACCAAATCGTCTGCTTTTTGGCTTTGTCTAAAGCTAATATCTCGCCGAACTCGCGAACGAGAAGGCGCAAATGTTTCATTAAAATTTCCGACGCGGTATTTAAATCCGGATGACCCGGATCGTCGCCGCCATTAATGATTGTATTAAACCTCGAAATAAGGAAAGGATTACCGATGATTCCCCGCGCAGCCATTACTGCATCCGCTCCAAAATCATTAATTAAACTTATGGCGTCATGCGGTTCAAAAATTGAACCGTTGGCAACTATCGGAATTTTTATATTCTTTTTTAATTCTTCCATCCATTTGTATTCGGGTTTAACCGAATATCGATCCGCGATACTTCTAAAATGAACCGTTATAAACGCCGCTCCGTTATCTTCGGCGGCTTTCGCGTTTTCTACAATCGATATTTCTGATTGACACGCGCCCAATCTTAATTTTGCGGATACCGGAGTGCCTTCGGCGGCGTCGTACATAGATTTCACTAATTTTCCTAAAAGCTTTGTATCGCTTAAAATGCTGGAACCTAAGTTAAAAGATCTTACGTGCTGAACGGGGCATCCGCAATTCAGATCAATAACATCCGGTGAAAATTTATTTATTTCCTTTACGGCAGCCGATAATATTTTCGGGTCGTTGCCCAATATCTGCACTCCAATCGGCTTTTCGTCTCTGGAAAATGAAAGATAACGAGTAGTGACAAAATTGTTTTTCACTACTCCGTCGGCGGATACCATTTGTGTAAAAGTTAATGCGGCGCCAAATTCTTTGGAGATTTTACGGAACGGCGCATCCGTTACCTCCGCCATAGGCGCGGCAATAATTTTTTTACCGATATTTATTCCGCCAATATTCATATCAAAACTTAATCTACTGAATAATCAGTGCTTTAAAATAAAAGCGCCGGACGTAATAATCCAGCGCTTTTAAAATTATTTATTCTTTATCTTTTTTGCCGTCTTGTAAAAGAACTTTTCTTGAAAGACTGTATTTACCGTTCTCTATTTTCAACAGTTTTACTTCCACTTGGTCTCCTTCGTGAAGTATGTCGGTAACCTTATTAACGCGGTTTACGTCAATTTGCGAAATATGCAGCAGTCCCTGCGTACCGGGCATAATTTCCACAAACGCTCCGAAGTCCATTATTTTAATAACTTTCCCGTTGTAAACCTTTCCAACTTCAGGTTCGGAAGTGAGCGCTATTATATACTCTTTAGCCGCCGTGGCGGATTCGTTATCCTGTCCGGCTAAATTAATCGAACCGTCGTCGTCGATATAAATAACCACCGAGTAATCTTTCTGGATTTTCTGGATTACCTTTCCACCGGGTCCGATTACCGCGCCGATTTTTTCAGGATTAATTTTGAAATTGAACAATTTAGGCGCGAAAGGAGAAATGTCCTCTCTCGGAGCTTCAATTGCTTCTTTCATAACGCCGAGGATGTGCATTCTTCCGGCGTTTGCCTGAGCGAGAGCTTTTTCCATAATTTCGTAGGAAATTCCCTGAATTTTAATATCCATCTGGATTGCGGTAATGCCTTCAGCAGAACCTGCGACTTTGAAATCCATATCTCCGAGATGATCTTCATTTCCCGAAATATCGGATAAAATAGCGTAATCATCGCCTTCCTTAATCAATCCCATTGCAATTCCGGCGATCGGAGATTTAATCGGGACTCCGCCGTCCATCATCGCAAGCGTTCCGGCGCAAACCGTAGCCATCGACGAGGAACCGTTCGATTCGAGTATATCGGAGTTCAAACGAATAGTATATGGGAAATCGGATTCCTCGGGAACGACTATTTTCAAAGCTCTTTCGGCTAAATTTCCATGACCTATTTCGCGTCTTCCCGGACCGCTGTATCTTCCGGTTTCGCCAACGCTGAAAGGAGGAAAGTTATAATGCAGAATGAACCGCTTCTTATATTCTTCCTGTAATCCATC
>CAYNUJ010000033.1:0-22410 GCA_964400095.1 uncultured Melioribacteraceae bacterium | reverse complement strand
TCTTAGTTTCTTTACATAAAAGACAAAAATATTGTTGATAGAAACCTTTGAATAACTGATCCCGACGACGAATTCGGGAGAAGAATCTCAATGTTACTCAAAATCGAGATATTTCGTCCCGCAAAGCGGGACTCAATATGACAAATTGAAGTTTCGTAAAGGCTTCTGATAATAAAATAAACTTTTAAATACTCCGCATTAAAGATTTTAAAACAAAAAAGGCTCTTCGGAACAAAGAGCCTTTTCGTTAATAGTGTTATCGTCAACCCGCTAAATTTTTCAGCAATCCTTTCAGCAATTTATAGAACTTTTCAACATCGGGAATGCTTACGCGCTCGTCCGGAGAGTGCGCTCCTTGTATTGTCGGACCGAATGAAATCATATCGATTCCGGGATATTTAGCGCCGAGCAATCCGGTTTCGAGTCCGGCGTGGATTGCCTTAATCTCAGGTTCCGTTTCGAAAAGTTCTCGGAAAACACTTTTGGATATTTTCAGTAATTCCGAATCCATGTTCGGAGTCCAGCCCGGGTATCCGTCGCCAATTTTCACTTCCGCGCCGGCAAGTGAAAATACGGCTGCAACAGATTTTGTGATATTATCTTTCGCGCTCTCAATCGAGCTCCTCTGGCTAGTGCCGATTTTTAAATTATCCCCTTCCATTTTAACAGTTGCGAGATTTGTGGATGTATCCACAAGTCCATTAATTTCCGGATTATAAGAGATAACGCCATGCGGAAGCGCGGCAATTGTGTTCAATATATTTTTAAAAAACGCTTTACTAAAAGATTTTCCCGGCGCCGCGTCTAATTTTATAAATTTAACTTCAAGTCCCGGCTCGGTAACTTTATATTCCAATTTAATATCTTCCTGAAACTGCTGGAGGATATTTTTTACTCTATCTATCTCGTTGGGATCGAGAAGTAATTTTATTTCCGCCTCGCGTGGAATCGCGTTCCGAAGCGAACCGCCGTCAACTTCAATCACTCTGTATTTTACCGGTTCAAATCTTGTTAAAAGATAAGCGAGAATTTTAATGGCGTTAGCCCTTCCGGAATGGATATCCAGCCCGGAGTGCCCGCCTTTCAATCCGGTTATCATTATTTCGTAAGGTTCATAATTTCTTTGTTTTGTATCCCATACAATTTCAAAAACACCCACGGTATCCTGACCGCCCGCGCAGCCGACATAGAAAACTCCGTCTTCTTCGCTATCCATGTTAAGCAAAGTTTTTCCGGTAATAAATCCCGGCTCCAATCCGTTGACGCCTGTCATTCCGGTTTCTTCGTCAACTGTACATAAAATTTCGAGCGGGGGATGAATTGCATCCGGATCAAGCGAGACCGCCATAGCGGCTGCTACGCCTATTCCGTTATCCGCGCCAAGCGTTGTGCCTTCGGCGGTAATCCAGTTACCGTCTCTTTTAATTTTAATCGGGTCGTTATCAAAATCGTGTTCGGTGCCTTTGTTCTTTTCGCAGACCATATCAACGTGCCCCTGCAAAACAATTGTCCGTTTGTCCTCGTATCCCGGAGTGGCGGGAACTTTTATAACTATATTTCCCGTGGAATCCTGATCGAAATTAAAATTATTCGTTCTCGCAAAATTTTTCACTACCTCCAAAATCTTTTCTTCTTTTTTTGAAGGACGGGGAGTTTGAGTTAACGTATAAAAATTCTCCCATAATAGATTAGGCTGTAAACCTTCAATCGCACTGTTTGACATTTTATTCTCCTGTTCTATAAAAGATTAATTATGGCGAATGTTTAAAATATCGCCGTCTTTAACAATATATTCTTTGCCTTCTAAACGCCACGCGCCGGCTTCTTTGCATTTAGCAAAAGAACCGTGTTCAATGAAATCATCGTAATGTACTACTTCGGCTCTAATAAACCGGTTGAAAAAATCCGTGTGAATTACGCCCGCCGACTGCTGAGCGGTGTAATTCTTTTTAATTGTCCACGCTCTGCATTCGTCTTCGCCCACGGTAAAAAACGACTGCAAACCAAGTATTTGATAGGAAGTTCTTAATATTTTATCGAGAGCCGATTCTTTAATTCCGTAATCGCTCATAAATTCAGCTTTATCATCATCAGCCAATTCCGATAATTCAAATTCTATCTGTGCCGAAAAGGGAATAAGCGAAACGGATTTATCGGATAGTTTAGCCTTTATATTTTCAATAATTTCATCGGAATTTCCGATGGAATTTTCGTCAAAATTCACCGCTATCGCTAATTCTTTTTGGGTTAATAACTGATAACCTGAAAGTAATTTCAACTCGTCGTCGTTAAATCCCATAGTTCTTAACGGGTCCTCATTTTCCAAATGGGCGTAGCACTTTTCCATCAATTCAATTTCGCGTTTAATCGAATCGTCCTTTTTCTTCTGATAATCTTTCCGCAGTTTATCAATCCGCGCTTCTATAAAAATCAAATCGTTAAATATGAACTCGGTCTCGAGGAACTCTATATCCCGCGCCGGATTTACGCTTCCCATCGGATGCGAAACCGAATCTTCGGCAAACTGCCGCACAACAAAAAAAAGAGCGTCGTTGTTTCTAATATTATTCAAAAATGGCGCGGTAATTTTAACTTTTCCGTCTTCGGACATTCTTAATCCCGGAGTGTCATAAATTTCAATAGCCGCGTTAACTTTTTTCTTGGGATTAAATAACTCCGTCAGTTTATCTAATCGGGAATCGGGAACTTTTACAATTTCCAGCACAGCCTCATCTGCGGAAACAAATCCGGTTTCCTCTTTTCCGGTGAGAGTATTAAAAAGAGTTGTTTTACCGGAGAATTGCAGCCCCACCAATCCTATTTGCATTAAATCACCATAAATAAATTATTAAGAAATCAAATATAAATGAATTATGCGGAAATATTAATTTTAAGCTTCAATTTGAGTGTGCAGAGCAATTTCCTCCAACACCGAAGAAACTCTCAAACATTTATCCAGCGCGCCTTGAAAAACCACCGCTTTACCTTTTACGTGAACCTCAAAAGCGAGGGATCGAGCCTTGGAAAAGGAACATTTTGTAGCTTTAATTAACTGAACTATTACTTCCTCGAAAGTATGCCATTCGTCGTTAAAAAGAAGAACTTTCATAGGTAAACCTACTGTCGTTTCTTCTTCTATCTGCGGTTCAATTATGCCGGTCGGATTTTCTTCAGACATTAGTGTAATTTTCTTTACTTTTCTTAATTATTGTCAACGAAAATATAAATTTATATATAATTTTGTAACTTTAAGATATATATTAATCAAAATATATTAGAAAACTTAAGGAGGAACGATGAAAATTGCAGTTTGTGTCAGTCATGTCCCTGATACCGCCACAAAGGTATTCGTTGGGTCCGATGGCAAAACTATCGACCCGAATGGAGTGACATACGTTGTAAATCCCTACGATGAATTTGCAATTGAAGAAGCTTTGAAGCAAAAAGAAAACCTTGGCGGCGAAGTGGTAATTATTAGTTTAGGCGGCGATAAAAGCAAGGAAACGATACGAAAAGCTCTCGCTATGGGCGCCGACAGCGGCGTTCTGCTTAAAGATGAAAATCCAAGAGATTCCTTATCGGTTGCCAAAGCCCTATCCGCTGAAATTAAAGCTCAAGAAGCGGAAATGGTCTTTTTCGGAAAACAATCGGTTGATTACGATAACTCGATAGTAGGTCAGCTTACGGCTGAATTACTCGGTTTCAATTGTGTCAGCGTTGTTGTCGGATTAAGTATTGAAGACGGCAAAGTAAGCGCGGAACGTGAAATTGAAGGCGGTAAAGAAACCGTGGAAACCACGCTTCCGTTAGTAATTACAACTCAAAAAGGATTAAACGAACCGAGATATGCATCCCTTAAAGGAATAATGGCTGCAAAAAGAAAAACAATCGAAGAAAAAGAATTATCTCCTTCGGATAATTTTGTAGAAGTTCTTCGAATGAAAAAACCGCCGGAAAAACAAGCCGGAAAAATTGTGGGCGAAGACGCCTCCGCAGCGGCAGAATTAGTAAGACTTTTAAGAGAAGAAGCAAAAGTAATTTAAGGGAGATTTATAATGGCAAATAAAATATTAGTGTTCTTAGAACAAAGGCAGGGCGAAATCAAAAAGTCGTCTCTGCAGGCGTTTAACGCCGCAAAAAAAATATCGGAAATTGACGGCGGAACGGTTGAAACAGTAACAATCGGTTCTACCGTAAATGATTTAAGCAGCGTCGGAAATTTTGGAATTGAAAAAGTTGCTTTTCTTAAAAATGACGCGCTCAATTTATATTCAGCCTCCGCGTATGCTAAAGCTCTCACCGAATTTTTTGAGCAAACCGGAGCGGACGTATTGGTTATCTCCAACACTTCAATGGGAAAAGACCTCGCGCCGAGAGTTGCGGCAAAACTTGACGCCGGTATAGGAGTGGATTGTATCGATTTCGCATCCGAGGACGGGAACCTTATTGCAACGAGACCTGTTTACGCAGGAAAAGCGTTGGTTGATATTTCCTTGAAAAGCGATAAAAAAATATTTACCGTGCGCCCGAATGTTTTTCCGGCTGAAAGGATTTCGGAATCTCAAGCCGAAGTTGAAGAATATCTGCTGGAAGACGTTGACCTGAGTACAAAAGTTGTTTCGGTTGCAAGAGCGGAAGGCAAACTTGACGTTGCCGAAGCGGAGATTGTCGTCTCCGGCGGAAGAGGAATGAAAGGACCGGAGAATTTTCATCTGATTGAAGAATTAGCCGATTTACTGGGCGGCGCTGCGGGAGCTTCAAGAGCGGCTGTGGACGCCGGATGGAGACCTCACAGCGATCAAGTGGGACAGACAGGCAAAACCGTCTCGCCGAATCTTTATATCGCCGTGGGCATTTCAGGCGCAATTCAGCATCTCGCGGGAATGCGTTCGTCTAAATTTATTGTGGCGATTAATAAAGACAAAGACGCCCCGATATTCGGAGTGGCAGATTACGGCATTGTAGCGGATCTATTCGAAGTTATGCCTGCATTAATTGAAGAAGTGAAAAAAGTTAAAGCTTAACGGAAATAATTTTGGATAAAGTTCAAGTTGAAATATTAGGATTATCATCAAGTCCTTCAGCGGGAGGAGCTTATGCCCTCCTGCTGAAGGAGACTTACGGAATGAGGCGGCTCCCAATTATTATCGGCACTTTCGAGGCTCAGTCGATTGCGCTGGAATTAGAGGGAATAAAACCGCCGCGTCCTTTAACGCACGATTTAATGAAATCGTTTGTTGATTCCCTGGGCGGAACGCTGCAGGAAGTGCTGATAAGCGAATTGAGAGATAATACTTTTTACGGTAAAATAATTGTTGAAGTTTCCGGTTTAACTAACGAAATTGATTCCAGACCCAGCGACGCTATCGCCCTTGCCGTAAGGACAAAAACCCCAATCTTTGTCTCGGAAGAAGTGATGAAAGCCGCGTCTTTTGTTCCCTCCGGAGAAGAGGAAATACCCGATCAGATAGTTGACGAGGAAGACCCGTTTGAATCTCCGGAAACGCGTTCTTTTACGGCTTCCAAAGAAGCGCAGATTGCCGCTTTGCAGGATCAGCTTCGCACTTCGCTTGAAAAAGAAGACTATGAAAGGGCGGCAAAATTAAGAGATGAGATAAACAGACTTAAGGGAAGTTCTAATTAAAAACCTGCTTCCCTAAATCGCATTCAAGACATTTGCTCTTGGAACAATAGAGTCTGAACAGCTCAATCATTCCCTGAATAAATACAGTTTTACTCAAAAAAGCTTCCATCCCAATATTCTCCGATACGTCGTGAACAATTTTATTCGTATTTTTTTGATGATATGCATTATAAATATGAAGCACTTTTTTTGAGAGTTCGGTCTTGCCGAAAATATCGAAATAAACCGAGAGAAAGGGAAGAATAACATTGACCATAATTTCGTCGGCTCTTGCCGAACCGATAAAGTATTTTATATTATTCGATCCCTTCTTATTAAAAACATAATGAGATTGCCAGTAACCGTGAGATTTATAAATAAATAAAGACCGGATGGAACCGATGAGAACGGTGTCTTTTCTTATTTCAGTGAATTTCCTGATTATCTTGCCGATCAAGTCTCTTTCAAGTAAAGCGAGAACAAAATCCACTCCGCCGGCAATTCTGATAGTGGGAAAATTGTGAGGACGAAGCTTAAAAAAATGCCATTCTGTTTCGTCCATCAATCCGCCGTCGTAAATTCTTGAAATCGCTTCCCAAGTTTTTCCCAACTTTCTCACATACTCCGAGTTTGTCTCAGCCGGCAGATTAGCTAAATCCGGTCCTAAACCTGCGACATAAAAATAAGTCGATTCCAATATTAACGGAAAGTTCTCCCCTCTTTCCAATTTTTCGACAAAATTCAGTTTAACTAATCTTGCTAATTTAAGCATAGCGTTTTTATTTTTCGAAAATCCAAGCGCTTCGAAAACATATTCATAGAGCAACTGCTCCCATAATTTTTTATCTTTAAAATCGACGGGATTAAAATTCCTATTTTGGAATTCCTCGCTTAGATCATAATTTATATCCGGTTCTTTAACGTGAAGTTCGTTCAAATATTTCAACTGCTTCAATCTGCCGTACATTCTAAGGCATTTTTTTTCAAACCTTTGAATGCCAAGTTTGCCGATAAATTTTTTCTTAAAAACGGTTTGAACTTCCTGCTGATGTTCTATACACTTTAAGCTGTGCGATAATTCTTTTTTTCTATGATCGATTTCCTGATTGATCTTTTGAATTTCCGCTTCGCTTAAAAAATCGGATAGACAGAGAGAGGGGATTTTTCTGCCATCCTTGTTGTAAACATAACTTTGTCTGTATTTATTATTAAAGCAGATATGAAGAACAACTTTATTGTACTTCCTATCGATGTTATGCCCGTGATGTTTCCAGTCGTTGTACTCTCGGTCAATTTCCACATCGCCGATATAAGTTAAGTTGCCAATTTGGATTCGCGCGTTTAGAAAGTCTGGACCGGAAGAATCCCGGTTAAATTCGCCGGGATTAATAACGTCAATTTCGTCGCCAGCTCGAGTAGTCAGTTCGGATTCAAATGCTTTATTCTGCCAGACAGAATAGAGTTCTTTCTCGTATAACTTAGGAGTCCGATGCATTTTTCGCCTTTATTTTTTTTGACTTTCTATCGAAAAAAGATAGAAGAATTATTAATAGGACATCCAACTGCTAAAAAATACAATATAAAATTTAGAAAAACAATAAATTTAAATCAGGACAATTCGTCTTGTAATCCAACTATTTTAGCTCTAACCCGCGATTCAAAATTAATTGAAGAATCGCAGTAAATAATTCCGCGGCTAATATTTACAATAAAATTATTCATTCGATTGGATTTAAAAGCTTTGGAAACGTCTCGCAAACTTCCGCCCTGCGCGCCCACTCCCGGAAGCAATACAAAAAGATTTTTCATCGAATCAATGTTTTCGTTCAGCTCGCCAATGTTTGTGGCGCCAAAAACAACGCCGAGATTTCCGTATTTATTCCAAACATTTATTTTTTCAATAACGGATTGGTATAGATATTTCCCGTTCTCAAGTTTTATTTTTTCAAAATCGATAGAACTTTTATTTGACGTTAACCCAAGTATGAAATGAATCTTATTTTTATAATTTAGAAAAGGTTCTATGGAATCGTAGCCCATATACGGAGCGAGAGTAACAGAATCGAAATTTAATTCGTCGAAAACAGCATGTGCGTATTTTAAACAAGTATTCCCGATATCGCCCCTTTTGGCGTCTGCGATGCTAAGTATTTCGTCAGGCATATAATCGAGCGTTTCCCGCATCGTTGCGATACCCGCCTCTCCCATCGCCTCGTAGAATGCGAAATTAAATTTGTACGCGGCTGCATATGCTTTTGTAGCGTCGATTATTTTTTTGTTAAATTCTAATATCGGATTATCGCTTTCGAGTAAATGAGCCGGAATCTTTGACAAGTCGCTGTCCAATCCGACACAGATATGCAGACCTTTCTCAATTCTATTTTTTAATTTTAATACCGCATCCATTACGCGCTCTGTTTTCTATTTCTAAATATATTAAATACGATACCCAGCAAAATAAAATTAGCCAGAAGAGAACTGCCGCCGTAGCTCACAAAGGGCAGCGGTATTCCTATAACCGGAGCTATCCCGATATTCATTCCTATATTAATCGCAAAATGCACGAAAAATATAGTTAGAGTTCCGATTACAACCAGACTGCCAAACTTGTCTTTGATATTCGACGCAAAATTAAGAAAGCGCACGAAAATAACTAAAAAAAGAATAATGAGAATCATACTGCCGAGAAATCCGAATTCCTCTCCGATTACACAGAAAATAAAATCCGTCCACTGCTCGGGAATAAATCTCAATTGCGTTTGATTGCCGTGCAAAAATCCCTTCCCGAAAAATCCCCCCGAACCGATTGCCACTTTTGCCTGTAAAGCGTTATAGCCGGATCCAAGCGGGTCCGCAGAAGGATCTATGAATGTTTCTATTCTCCTTTGCTGGTGTGGTTTAAGCAAGCGGAAACCGTAATCGAAAAAGAATCCCGAAGCCAGATTCATAACGAAAACGGAAGCGCTTGTAAATAAATTTTCTTTGAAATAAAACAGCGCGGCAATAACCGCAGCCAAAGCGAGAATCATCGCGGCAAATCCGAATAGCGAAGCCAGAATAACTATTCCGGGAGAGAGGACTACAAACAATCCGAATAAATTGATCCCCGACCAGAAAATCATAAAAAGAGTGATTACGATAAAAACAATTGCTGTGCCGAGATCGGGTTCTACTAAAATTAACAGAATTGGAATTATCCCGATTGAAAGTCCGACGGCAATATCTTTGATGTTATTAATATCCCTTTCGCTTCTCGAGAGCCAGGAAGAGAGCATAAGAACCATGCTTATTTTAGCAAACTCCGACGGCTGGAATCCGAATGGACCAAAATTCATCCAGCTCCTTGCGCCATATACCTTATGCCCCATTAGCAAAACGGCAATCAGTAACAGAATAGAAACGGCGTATGAAGGAAGCGCTAAAACTCTAAAAGTCTGCTTTGGAAGAAAATAAATAATGAAGAATACTCCTAAAGATATTAACGCCCAAATTAACTGTCTTTCGAAATTCCCTGCCGCTGTCGGATGATTAACAGTCGCGCTGTAAATTGCCGTTAACCCAATCACCAGAAGCGCAATGACGCTTAAGAAAGCGGGCAAATCGAATTTATCTTTTATTTTATAACCAATATGCATCAGTTTACCGCCAAGCTTTTTGCAGGTTCTTTATACCGCAAATAAGTTTTTATTACTTTCTGCGCAATCGGCGCGGCATAAGTTGAACCGTAACCAACATTTTCCACAAGAACCGTGACGACAATTTGAGGGTTATCGAAAGGAGCGAAGGCTATAAATAAAGCGTGATCTTCCCCATGCGGATTCTGCACCGTGCCCGTTTTACCGGCTATTTCCAATCCGTTCAATTTAATATTTGTCGCCGTGCCTTTTCCGTTAACAACATTATACATGCCTTTGCGCACAATATCAAAATTCTTTTTTGAAACGCCCTCAACTCTGATAGTGTCGTAACTTAATAATTCGGTGGAATTCAGATCGGAATTTTTTAAAGCTCTAACAAAATGAGGTTTAACCGCGAAGCCGCCGTTGGCTAACAAAGCGGCATATTGCGCCATCTGAATAGGAGTAATGCCCAGCTCTCCCTGCCCGATAGCAAGACTTATCAACTGTCCTTTATTCCATTTTCTTTTACCGTAAACCCTGTCGTAATATTTTTTGGACGGCACCAAACCATTTCGCTCTCCGGGAATATCAATTCCGGTTTTTCTACCGAAACCGAATAACTTTGAATATTTTTCGTATTTATCCAGACCTAATTTCATGATATAACTGTAGAAAAAAGTATTGCACGATTTTTCTATCGCTTGAACAACATTAACTTTTCCGTGAACGTGCGTACATTTGAAAAATCTATTTCCAAATTTCAGACCGCCTTTACAATTAACAATATCTTTGGTAGTAATAATTCCTTCCTCCAACAGGGCGAGCGCAACCAGCATTTTGAATGTAGAGCCGGGCGAAAGAACGGACATAACCGCTCTATTGAAAAGCGGTTTTTCCTCGTCGCGATTAAGGCTGTCGAGGTAAACGCTCGAAGTAACCGCGCCGAATTTAGACAAATCGTATTGAGGCGAACTAACAAAAGCAATTATTTCTCCGTTTTGCGGATTTAAAGCGACCAACGAACCCCTCTTATTGCGAAACCATTTTTCGGCTATTTCCTGCGTGGCTTTATCGATAGTAAGCGATAAATCGTAACCTTTTTTCGGCAGAACGTCCTTCTTACCATTCTCATAATTTCTAATCGGTTTGCCGCGCGCGTCAACAACAACCAATTTATAACCTTTTTCCCCGCGCAGATATTTTTCGTAAGTTTTTTCCAATCCGCTCACACCTACAAAGTCGCCCATCTTATATGTTTTTTTGTTCTTCCGTAAAATGTCCGCCGAGATTTCATTAATATATCCAAAAATATGAGAACCGTTCACGCCGAAAGAATAATCTCTCTGAAGACCGACGCTATAAATAACTCCAGGTAATTTTTTAGAATTTTCTTCGTACCAGGCGATCAGTTCGAAAGAGGCGTCGCGCTGAATGAGCCGCGGAGAAAATTTAGAATAGATTTTATATTTATCAAGAATTCCGCGAATAAATCCAGGAGAAAGTCCGGCGGTTTTTTCCAATAAAGGATTAAGCTCTTCGGAATATTCGGAAGGAATGATTTGAATATCGAATGACGGTTTGTTGCTTACGAGAACTTCCCCGTTTCTATCAAGAAAAACTCCTCTCGGCGCGTCTTCAATAATTTTCCTAATTGAGTTCTCGCGCGATTTTTCCTCAAAGGCGGAGCGGTCAAGTATCTGCAGCCTGAACAATTTGAATCCCGCTATCGCCGAAAAACCGATAATGATTATAAATAAAATTCTTCTTCTTAATATGATATCCAGCGAATCAATCATTCAATACCGCTTTCGGTTTTAATAAAAAGAACCGGAAAACTAAGCAGCGCCGTATAAATGCCGGGCAGAATACCTTCCTTAAAAAGCAAAAATAATAATGAGGAGTTAAACTCCGAGCCGGAAAATATTGAAGCGAGGAATGAACTGACCGACGCGGAAATAAAAACAACTCCGAGAAATTTAAAACTGTGAAGATGCTGATATTCATCTTCTTTATAAAAATATCCGGCTAAAAATCCCGCTAACGTATAAGCAAACATCGCGCCGCCCAAAAGTCCGCCCGAAATAAGATCGAAAATAAATCCCCCGAAAAATCCGAATAAACTTCCGAATATATGCCCGTATCTCACTCCGTAAAATGCAAACAATATTATCAATAAATCCGGTCCCACATGATTAAACGTAATAATCGGAGCGACAAGCAGTTGAAGCGCGGCGAAAGGGATGAAAAGCGATATGGGGATAATCAGTTTTTTCATTTTTTTTCAATAAATAAATTCATTTCCAAACTGTCAACTTCCCTGCTGCGAACTATCTTTATCACGAATAAATATCCCGCTTTATTCGCATGCGCAAAAGGTTTAACAACAACATTGCCAAGCAAACCGGAAATATTCGATTCTTTTTCGGTAACAATTCCCACAGGAATTGAGGGAGGATAAACCGTGCTCAATTCGGAAGTTACAATTCTGTCGCCCGGCTCAATATCGTATGTGGTGGGAACATTCCGAAGCAGCATCTTCTCTCCGTCCCAGCCGGCAATGGCGTTTACTCCGCTGCGCTGGTCGGTAACCGTTATTTTCAAATCCGTGTTATTGATTGTTCTAACCATGGAAAAAGAATTTGAAACATCGGTAACAATTCCGACAAGTCCGTCATTATTGATTACCGCCATTCCCGAGGTTAAACTATCTTTTATTCCTTTATTAATAATTAAATTTCCTTCGGTTCTCGAAGTTAACCTCGAAATTACTTTCACCGTTTCCAAAGGGAATTTAGTTTTGTCTTTGTATTTAAGAAGTTCTTTCAACTCAAAATTTTCAAGTCCGTATTCGCGGAGAAGGTTTACCCTGAGCATTAATTCAGCATTTAGTTTTTCGGCTTTTATCAATTCCGAATCGTCGGAAAATATTTCGCCGACCGAATGGAAAAAGGAATTAACATACGCAAATGTGCCGAAAGAGACGGTGCGGATTTTACGAATTCGAGGGTCGTTATTTTGAGTGAGCAGAATGAGGCTGATAACAAGTAAAAAGACGAGAAGGAAATACTCTTTATAATCGTTAAAAAATTTATACAAGTATCGACTCCGCTAATATGTTCTTTTTTTGATGAACACTTTAGAATATTTATTTATATTTTCAATAGCTTTGCCCGCGCCGCGCGCAACGGCGGTTAACGGGTCTTCGGCAACATGAACCGGAAGGTTGGTTTCCATCCGGATGCGCTCGTCTAAACCTTTCAGCAAAGCTCCGCCGCCGGTAAGCATAACGCCGCGGTCAAGAATGTCAGCCGAAAGTTCCGGCGGAGTTCTTTCCAATGTCTGCTTAACCGATTCAATTATTTGAACAATATTTTCGTTTAAAGCTTCTCTTATTTCCACAGAAGAAACTTCGGAAGTTTTCGGAATACCGCCAACGAGGTCGCGTCCTTTAACTTGAATTGTAATTTCTTCTTTTAACGGAACGGCAGAACCGACTTTGCATTTAATAGATTCCGCGGTGCGTTCTCCGATAAGCAGATTATAGTTTTTCTTAAAGAACTGCATAATAGCGTTATTCATTTCGTCGCCTGCAATGCGGATAGATTCGACATTAACAACGCCGGAGAGAGCGATAACGGCAATTTCAGTAGTGCCGCCGCCGATATCTATTATCATATTGCCAACCGGAGCTTCTACGTCAATATCAATTCCTATTGCCGCCGCCATCGGTTCGGCAATAAGATGAACTTCCTTTGCGCCGGCATGTTCGGCGCTGTCCCGCACGGCTCTTTTTTCCACTTCGGTAACTCCGCTCGGAACGGCTACTACAACCCGCCTCGCGGAAAATAATCCCGACGATACGCGTTTGATGAACGCTCTTATCATTCCTTCGGCAATTTCAAAATCGGCTATCACACCGTCTCTCATCGGACGGGAGACGCGGATTTCCCGGTGTTCCCTGCCCTGCATTTCTTTTGCTTTATTTCCAAGCGCAATAATTTTTTTCGTGTTTCTATCAAACGCTACAATAGACGGTTCGTTAAGCACTATGCCTTTTCCTTTAATTGATATTAGAGTGTTGGCTGTGCCTAAATCAATTGCTATATCCGCCGAGAGAAAGTCTAAAAATCCCATATATTAACCTTAATGTTTGAAGTTTCTAATTCCGGTGAATGCCATCGCCAATTCGAGACGATTGGCGGCTTCTATTACGTCGGAGTCCCGCACCGACCCGCCGGGTTGAATGACGGCTTTAATTCCGTTTTTCGCAATTTCTTCCAAACCGTCGGCAAACGGAAAAAACGCGTCGGAAGCGGCAACGGCGCCGTTTAAATCGTGTCCGTTAAGTTTGGCTTTTTCGGCTGCAATCCGCGCCGCGTCAACTCTGCTCATTTGTCCCGCGCCAATTCCAACTCCTTTTTTGTCTTTTACGAATACAATTGCGTTTGATTTTGTATGCTTGCAGATAACCCAGGCAAATTTCAGATCTTCCAGTTCCTCAGGGGAATATTCCCTTTCGGTAACTAATTTCAATTCCGCGTTTTCGAGCGTTGAGTTGTCGTTTTCCTGAATTAAAACTCCTCCGGGTACTGATTTTATTACCGGATTGTCGGATTCGGGAAATTTCTTAACGATAACGATTCTTCTGTTCTTCTTTTTTTTGAGTAAATCGAGAGCTTCTGGTGAAAATGAAGGAGCGCAAACAATTTCCAAAAATATTTCGTTTAATTTTTCAGCCGTAACGGCATCCACTTCGTCTTTAAATGCAACTATGCCGCCGAATGCCGAAACCGGATCGCAGGAAAGAGCTTTTTCATAAGAGTCGAGAACGCTTTCGCCAATCGCAGACCCGCATGGGTTAGTGTGTTTAACGATTATGCAACCGCCGCCGCCCAAGTCATTCACCGCTCCCACTGCGGCAACTAAATCCACTATGTTGTTATACGATAATTCTTTTCCATGAATAGAATCAAAATATTCGTGGAAACTTCCGTACAGCTCGGCGGATTGATGCGGATTTTCTCCATAACGAAGTTTCTGACTGAGCGGATAGTTAACGCGGAAATGACTTTTGGGAGTATCGAATTCCTTCTCGAAATAATCCGCAATTAAAGTGTCGTAAAACGACGTATGCGCGAATGCGTCGTAAGCCAATTTCTGCGCGGTGGAATTTCCGATTTCTCCGGTGGAAAGCTCTTCGAGAAAGTCGTCATACTGTGCGGGATCGGTTAAAACCGATACATACTTAAAATTCTTTGCCGCGGCTCTAATTAAACTCGGTCCGCCGATGTCGATATTTTCAATTTTTTCATCCACACTTATATCGGTACGATTCACGACTTTTGGGAAAGGATAGAGATTAACGCAAACAATATCGATAGGAAAAACATTATTCTCTTCGGCTTCTTTTTTATCCGAATCGTTATCCCTTCGCATTAAAATTCCGCCGAAAATCTGAGGCTGTAATGTTTTAACTCTACCGGAAAATATCTCCGGGAAATTTGTATATTCAGAAATTTCCGTACAATCCAATCCCCCGTTTTTAAGCGCCTTTGCAGTGTTGCCGGTTGCCAATAAATTATAACCCAATTCGGAAAGACCCCTGCCGAATTCTACTAAACCGGTTTTATCGGAAACGCTTAATAAAGCATATTTTTTCAAAAAACTCTCCTCAATCTTCAACAATTATTCTTCCATTAATTATTTTTATTTTACCATTCACAAAATTGACGACTACTTTCGGTAAAAGTTCGTGCTCTTTTTTAAGAACCGCATCGGCAATTTCCTCGGGGGAAACTACATTGTGAATATCGACAATACTTTGATCGATAATTTTACCGTGATCATAAATTTTATCTACAAAATGAACCGTGGCTCCGGAAAATTTAGCGGATGATTCAAAAACCGCGCGGTGAACATTCATTCCGTACATCCCTTTTCCTCCGAATGACGGAAGCAAAGCCGGATGAATATTTATAATTTTACCGGAAAACGCTTCAACAATTTTGTCGGGCAGTTTCTTCATAAAACCGGCTAAAACGACTAAACCGATTTTTTTCTCCAGCATTTTAGTCAGCAGTTCCTCGTAACTCAGAAATCCGTTTCCGGGAGCATTTGAAACAAGACAAGTCTCAATTCCTAACGAACGCGCAAACTCCGCCGCCGGGCATTCTTTATTTGCCGCTAAAAGAGCTATCTCGGCATCCACGCCGGAAGTTGATAGTTTGGACGATAAAGCCTTAAAATTTGAACCTCGTCCCGAGACGAATACAGCTATTTTTGTCATAAATTTTTTAAAAATCTGAATGTTGAATTTACCTAAGTATAGCGAAAGAATCAATCGCAGACGACGGTTAAAACGCTTAATTTTAAGAGTTTACGGAGGGATAGAAATTTATGAGTAAATTGACGCAATAAACGTTCAACGTTGACTTTTTTTTAGCAGTTAATTACGTAACATTTCACTGCTTAAATAGAAGGAATTACTTTAAATTCGCCGCGATATAATAAAATTATCTCGGAATTATCCAGTCTTCATAATTCCGATTATTAATTAAATTGAAAATAGAATTGGGATAATTATTTTGCCATGCTTTTGGGATTTTAATTTTTTGTTCTTTCCATTTAAATTCATACGCAAACAATTTACCCTCTCGTTCTTCTATCCAGTCTATTTCCTGTTGATCATAAGTTCGCCAAAAATAATTGTTTGATTGAACTCCGTGATAACTTTGAAACTTGATTCGTTCGCTTATTAGATAGTTCTCCCAGAGCGAACCAATATCATTGCGCTGTTCGATGATATTAAAATTATTTATAACGGCATTTCGAATTCCATTATCGAAGAAATACCATTTGGAATGATTTACTACTTCTTTTCTTAAATTACCGCTGAATCCGCGCAGTCTAAAAACGATAAATACTTTCGATAATAAATCGAGATATCGTTCAACTGTATTTTTTGATATTCCAAGCTCTCGGCTTAATTCATTTAATGAGACCTCATTACCAACCTGAAAAGCGATTAATTTTAATAGATCAAAAATCTTATTGGCGCTTTTTACATTTTCATAGATCAGAATATCTTTCATCAAATACGAACCGATCAGTTCACGCAAATAAACAGTTTTCTCGCTGGTTTGATTCAAATTTATTATTTCAGGCATGTTGCCAAAGACCAGTCTCTGCTTAAGGTTATCAAATCTTTGAGTCGGTGATTCATAAGCATAGAATTCTTCCTCGGATATTGGATACAAATAGAGATCGTACTTTCTTCCAGTCAATGGTTCTCCAGTCAAATTCTTAACGTCGTAAGCCGAAGAACCTGTTACAATTATTTTAAGATTTTCAAACGTATCAATAATTAATTTGAGGATATTTCCTATGTCGGGAATCTTTTGCGCTTCGTCTATCATAATTAAAGAATTTTCGCCGATAAGATTTCTGTAATTTTGAATACTTCGTCTTTTTAACAAATCATGCACTGCAAAATCTTCGCCATTCCAGAAAATAAATTTTTCATCGATTTCACTTGCAATTTCTTTTAAGAGAGTGGTTTTACCAGTTCTTCGGGAGCCGAGCAGAACGATTACTTTACCTGGTTTCAACAGATCAACTAATTTCTTTTTCGCTATTCTTTCTATTTTCATAAATTTGACCAATTCACTGACCAAATTTACGTTAATTTAGTCAGTGACACAAGCCAATTTACTAAAAATAACGGGGGTTCTTAATTACAAAAATTATTATTCTTTTCGTCTGTCTTATTTCTAATAAGCAAAAAGTTATTGATAATTTCAAATACTCCGCGCAAATCAGTTTTATCTGCGTCATCAGTGTTCGATCAAACTTTCGCTCTTTTGAGTCTTAGTGAGTTACTGATAACCGACACCGAGCTGAAAGACATCGCCAGCGCGCCGATCATCGGGTTCAGCATTCCTAACGCCGCGAAAGGTATTCCGATTGTGTTGTAAATAAAAGCCCAAAAGAGATTCTGCTTAATTGTTCTAATCGTCTTTTTGGAAAGATTTATGGCGGCGACAACCCCGTTCAGATTTCCTTTAATGAGCGTTATGTCGGAAGATTCTATCGCGATATCCGTTCCCGTTCCAATCGCTATTCCCAAATCGGCTGTAACCAGCGCGGGAGAATCGTTTACGCCGTCTCCAACCATCGCGACCAGTTTGCCCAGTTTTTGAAGTTCTTTAACTTTTTCCGCTTTCTGATCGGGCAGAACTCCGGCAAAGAAATTTTCAATTCCTATTCTTTCGGCGATTGCCTTCGCGGTTTTTTCGTTATCCCCGGTAAGCATATAAACGTCGAGTCCCGCTTTTTTCATTTTAGCGATCGCTTCCGCGGATGTTTTCTTAACGGGGTCTTCAATTGCCAGCATACCGGATAATTTACCGTTTACCGCGCAGAAAATTACTGTCTTACCCTGCGAACTCAATTCGTCGAATTTGTCCGAGAATCCGTTCATCTTAATCGAAAATTGCTCCATCAATTTTTCGTTCCCCAAAGCGGCCATATCGCCGTTAACAAGCGCCGTTATTCCGAAACCGGAATAACTTTGAAACGATTCTGGTTCTACAATTTCCAATCCTTTTCTTTCCGCATATTCAACTACAGCGGAAGCAATAGGGTGTTCGCTTTTCTTTTCGATGGAAGCGGCAATCTTCAGCAGTTCATGTTCCGCTATTCCATTAGCTACTACATCCGTTACCGCCGGAGCGCCTTCGGTAATGGTGCCGGTTTTATCCAGAACAATAGCGTTAATTTTGTGCGCCATTTCAAGGCTTTCGCCGTTCTTAATTAATATGCCGTGCTGCGCTCCCAAACCTGTTCCGACCATTATTGCAGTTGGCGTAGCCAGACCCAGCGCGCACGGACAAGCGATTATAAGCACCGCGACAAAGTTAATTAACGCAACGTTAAAATTATTTGCTTCGGCAAAAAAGAACCAGGCAATAAAAGTGACAATCGCAATTAAAATAACCGCCGGGACAAAAATTGAAGAGACTTTATCTGCCAATTGCTGAATTGGAGCTTTTGATCCCTGCGCTTCTTCAACCAATCTAATAATTTGTCCGAGAACCGAATTATCCCCGAGCGCGGTAATTTCAAAATTAATCGAACCGTTTTTGTTAATCGTTCCGCCTATTACCTGTGCGCCGATGTTTTTTTCCACTGGAATACTTTCGCCTGTCAGCATCGATTCATCCACAACCGAAGCGCCCGATTGAATTATTCCGTCAGCCGGAATTTTCTCGCCCGGTTTAATAACAACCAAATCCCCAATCTTCAGCGATTCGAGTTCTACGAGTTTTTCATTTCCGTCAATAACAATAGTCGCTTCCTTCGGCTTCAATTCCAGAAGTTTTTTGATTGCTCCGCCGGTTTTCTTTTTTGCGCGGGCTTCCAAAAGTTTGCCCATAGTAATAAGTACAATAATTACCGCTGCGGTTTCAAAATAAACGTGGGGCATTTTACCGTTCACGTGAAGCCAATCGGGAAATAAAGCGGCTGCAACGCTGTAACCGTACGCCGCGCCTGTTCCGATTGCAACGAGGGAATTCATTTCGAATGAAAAATGCTTTAGGTTAGTCCAAAAAACTTTGTAGAATCTTTTGCCGGAAATGAAAATTACCGGCGTTGTGAGAATGAGAAGAATTTTATTAATGTAATCATCGCTTAACGGCAATACGGAAGAGAACCATTCGAATTCGCGCGCCATACTGATGAAAAAGATCGGCAGCGTAAGCAAAGCCGAAAAGAGCAAATCTTTCTTTAATTTGTCGTAATGCTCGTCTAATAACTCTTCCCCCTTTTCTTCCGATTTTTCCTTTTCCAGCGTCTCCGTATGAAGTTTATATCCGTACTTTTCAACAGCTTGCTTTGCCGTATCGAGGCTAACGTTTTCTCCTATCTCAAAAGTAACTTTTTCATTTGCGAAATTAACGGCAACGTTTTCTATGCCGTCAATTTTTTTAAGCGCTTTTTCTACGCGAGCCACACAGCTTGCGCAGGTCATTCCTTCAACGGGGAGGTTATATTTTTTGTTGTCTGTTTTTATCATTCTATATTATTTTGTTTATTCAACTAATCCGATATTCCTTCAATTTACAACTCTGTAACCGGCTTCTTCTATCGCGGTTTTAATTTTCGCTTCGCTTTCCTCGGAACCGTCGTATTTAACTTTTGCCAATCCGGTTTTTACTTTAAACTTTTCGAATCCCGCGTCGCGCAGTTCCGTTTCAACGGCTATTATGCAATGATGACAACTCATACCTGCGATTTTGAATTCTTTTTCTTGCATTTTATTTACTCCTACTTATTTAATTTTGATATGCGAAAAATATATCAACATAATTAAAAATACGTTATATCTTTTTGATTTTGATTTGCATTATTTTGAGATAACTTATTTTGATTACAGAACACAGATATTACAGATTTTCACAGATTGATTTATTCTTTTATTAAATACTGGAATAGCATAGGATTGCGATAATATTCCAAGTTTAAATATTCTTTTGCGTTAATCCGGTAACGCAGCGGCAGACAACGTCTGCGTTCTAAAAGAAACTACACCTGATCAATTGATTTGCGGGTATTAGCTATATTGGATTTAAATTCGCTTGCAGTCATTCCTGTAATCTGCTTAAATTGCCTGGATAAATGCTGAACGGAACTGTAGCCTAATTCATAAGCTATTTCGCTCAAAGTAAGCTCGCCGTAACGCAGCAGTTCTTTTGCTTTTTCAATTTTATGCAAAATGACGAATTGCTCAATCGTTATACCTTCCATTTTAGAAAATATGGAACTCAGCAAAAAATAATCCTTCCCCAATTGTCCGCTTAAATATTTTGAGAAAACAATTTTCTCCAAATTTTCGCTTTTGTATTTTTGAATTACGCTTATTATTTCAGTTTTAATAGCGTCAACAAGTTTCCCCTTCGCGTCTTCAATAAGCTCAAAACCTTCATTTTCAAGAGCCTTTCTAACCGCCTCGAAATTTACTTCATCGCTCGATTGGGAAATTTCAGCTTCGCCGAGTTCAACTTTATTAACTGAATAGCCAAGGTTTTCTATTTCCCGCCGCACCGCTTTAATACAGCGGGGACAAACCATGTTTTTTATATAAATTTTAGTCATCATTATTCCTTTAATCAACTTAAATCTAATAAAAAGAAATCTAAATAAAAAACTTACCCTGCGACGAAACCGACGGAATGGGCGATCACACATTTTACGGATGCCGCTGATTATCCGGTAGATATTATAATCTTTTTAGCGCGAAATAAGTATTATTCGGCGAAGCGTAATTTTTCGCCGAATGGTGTGGTCAATTCTATCTTATTAGGCGAACGCTTAGGCAGATTATTTATGGGGACGAATTTGCCAAGTTCTATGCCGTTTACATTTACGTAGGTTACAAAGACCGAACCGGAATTCGAATCGATTGGCTGCGCGCCTATGTGCCCTATTCCTCTGGCGTAATAGGTTTCTATTACGTTGCTTATCCGGTATTTAAAAACGTTGCCGAAAGTTGAAGCCGGAGTCGTTTTTTTTCCAACGTAGAAAGCGTAAGCGAAATTAACCGAATCGGTTGTCCCTAAGGTTGTGCGCCAAGAGTCGCCGTCAACCGGTTCCAATTTAGCCAATTTTTGTTCGTTGAAAGGATTGACGTCTGCGATTTCTTTTCTATCGGTTGTATCCAATTCAGTCGAAATAAAATATCCGTCTTTGATGAAGTAATAACCAAACCATCCGACCGAATCTAATTGGTAGTTCGAGTTCCACTCGCCGATATAAACGGGTTGGTTGTCCGGACGCGTAGTTTTGCCGGTAATTTTGAATACCATATAACTGCTGTCGGCGGAGGAAAAATATTCCCTTGTATCGCCCACGTTCAAATACATGTAAACTTCGTTTTTCTGCGGCTCGGTTCCGGTATCGCAGCCGAAAAGATAGAGCAAGCCCGCTCCGATTATCAAATAAAGATAGATGTTACTTTTCATAACCCGCTCAATTTGTTTTTATTGTTTTACAAAATTTAATAATTGAAACGTTCCGTAAAAATGCAAAAAATAATGACCTAAAAAAACGAGTCTCAACGCGTTAATATTAAAAATTAACTTTTGTCAAAATCTTTTCGTATATAATGTCGATAGTTCCAAGGCTGTCCGGGCTGGTATCGCTTGTTACGGTAATATTATTAAAAAACGTAACAAACTTGTGCAGACCCTTTTGGCTTATATATTTGTAAGTGACCAAATTCTCGTACGGAGCGGTGTTTGATAAATAATATTTACGCCTTATTTTGAAACAGATGAAATTACCAAATGGAGTGGACAACTGTTCTCGTCCGATAATTTCGTTCGTTATCTTTCCCGCCGGAGACAAGCGTTCCCAAGATATACCCTCCTCCATCGGATACGGCAAAATCTTTACCGGTTCTTCCAAATAATTTACGCTGCTGACGGATAATCCGCCCGCTCTTTTTTCTATTTCGGCGAGCAGTTCGTCAACGGTGTTAAAAGTTATATCTTTGAATTTGAATCGTTTCCTCTCGGTAGTTTTAGGCAGAAAATTAGAGCCTCCGTACGATTGGGTTAATTTAAATAATCCGTCGCTTCGATTTGTATATACCGCCGTTTCGGAGCGACCTTCGCTTGTAGTTTCTTGAAGTTCGTATGCTTCTTCGGAATTGTAAGTCGTCTTTTTTGCAACGAGAACATCGCCGGTTAGCGTATAATCGGAGAACATCTGTTTAAGCGAGTCGGGCTGTACGTTTAAATATTTGATTGAATATTCATAGCTCCATGAATTTCCCTTCGCCAGCGGATAGACGAAACTGCCGTTTATAGGAAAAACGGGATTGGAAGAATCTTTACAAGAGAAAATAAATACGGTTATAAGCGCAAATGCGGAAAAGTATTTCATTTCTTTTATCCTATTTATTTGTTAAATCTTTACCCGATGAAACAACGCTCGATTTTATATATAAAAAACGCTAAAATGCTTTTTTGGATTCAACATTGTTATTTAAAATAAAAAAAATATTAAGTTTATCCAACCCGTTTAACTCAAACCGAAGATATAGCGTTAATGTAGCATAACTTACACTTCCTTTTCCGAATTAGAGGTAAGTTGCCTTAAGTTTAA
>CAYNUJ010000032.1:0-22697 GCA_964400095.1 uncultured Melioribacteraceae bacterium | reverse complement strand
CGGAACCGAGAATTTCCGATGGATTAGGCGGAATTGTTCCGGCAGTTATATAATACAAATTATCCATTTCGGCTTTTCTAATAATATCTTCATACTTAGCTTGACCGAAAAAATAATCCGTAAATCCAGGGAATCTTTTAGCATTGAACACATTATGCACTCTCGGCTTTCTAAGATCGGCGTCAACAATAATTGCCTTTTTGTTTGCCAATGCAAAACTGCCGCCGAGATTTACAGAAACAGTGGTCTTCCCTTCTCTCGGAGCGCACGAAGTAACTAAGATAGTTTTAATTTTATTCTTACCCAATTTAGAAAACTGAATTCTCGTTCTCAAAGCTCGGAAAGCTTCGGAAGGAATAGCATCGGGTCTTTTAGCAACGATAAACTCAAATTCCTTCGTTGTCGCAGAATCTACTCCCCCAATATTCGGGACCCAAGCTAACACGTTAACATTCCTATTCTGTAGATCGTCAGGTGTTTTAACAGTGTTGTCGAAATAATTCCGAATAAATGCAAACCCAAACCCAAGTCCGCCGCCTAGAATCAATCCAACTAAAACAATCAATTTTCTGTTCGGTTTCGCCGGCGAAAAAGGTCGACGGGCTACATCAATTATTTGAACATTACCAGGGATTGACTGCTCATTAATCAACGCTTCCTGGTATTTTTCTTCAACAAGCATATATAATTTTTCATAAGCCGAAACTCTTCGAGTAAGCCGGGCAAGATCCAATGTTTTTTCGGGTAGATTGTTGAATTTGCTCTCATATTGAGAAACAATTTTCCCTAATTCCTTAAATGAAGCAAAAGCGGCTTGATATTTTATTTCTTCCTCAAAAACTTTTTGTGTAAGGATTTTAATCTCTGCAGGGCTGGAGGCTAATATTCCCGCTTTGTAAATTTTTATTTTATCATTTAATTTATTTTTCAGCTGCACTATTTTTGAATCATATTCTTTAGTATCAACATTATTTTGAGTAGCCAAAGCAAGGTCTTTACGGGCTTCCAATTGAGCTATTTGTTCTTGCAGTGCTCTCAAGTAAGGTTCAGTCGCAAAACTTTTCAAGTAATCGTTCAACCTTGGGTCCTGCTTTTTTAGTTCCGTATAAAGTTGATCCAAACTGTTTCTCGAAATTGTTAAATCGATTTTGGCAGAATTCCTTTGAGCTTCGAAATCCGAAATTTGTGTTATAAGATTTTTAGCTTGCTCAGGTAATTCTATGATGCCTTGTGCTTTTTGATAATCTCTTAAATCAGTCTCAGCTCGCAGTAAATCATTCTGTTTTTCTTTCCTTTGCTTCGAAAGAAAGCTTTTAACATTCGCAACTTGAGTTCTATTAACATCTAAGTTCAACATATTATAAGACGAAGCATATTGATTAGCTATTAATCTTGCTTCGTATGGCGAAGGGGATTCCATAGTAATCTCAACAATGTCCAATCCCCTTTTTTGTTCGATGGAAACCGAACTGCCTAATAACTCTACTATAGTATTTAAAGGTAATAACTTATGTTCATTTTCAAATCCCAACTTTTCGTCAAAAATAACGTTGAAACTATCAGGTGCGTTAGCTGTATTAAAACTATCAATAATTGCTTTCGCAGTCAACTCACGAACCGAATAACTCTTTAAAACTTCAATTTCATTGGCGATGAATCTATCGCTGCCGAAATCTGAAAATTCAGGCAGTAATGGAGCATCTAAAATACTTCCTTGAGGTTTGCTTATTTTTAGAGTTGTTTTTGCTTTATAAATATCCTGAGCGTTCAATGCATAAAAAATTGATACTAACAAACCACTAAGCGTAATTAAAATTATCGGAGTTAAATTTACTCTAATAAGATTTATATAATCTTTTAATGAATTACCCTCGAATTCTCTCATTTCATTAAAATTATTCATATTTCCGTTATTCATATTTACCGTTTATCCCCTAAAATCTTAAAATTAAAATTGCTAATGACACCATAGCGGAAAATATTGAGAGCGAAATACTCAGCCAATCTTTAAAATAAAGTCTCTGATCGCCTGGCACCATTAAAATATCGCCGGGCTTAAGTTCGGGAAGTTTAGTAGTAATATTCTTCACGCTGTCCTCCCATAACAAAGCATTCCAGTCAATATTAAAAACATAGTATGACGAATCCGAATTTAATCTAAATAATCTAAAATTCTCCATCTCAGCGTAATCTGTTGGTCCGCCCGCATAAGAAAGAAGATCCATTACATCAGATTCCCCAGGTACAACATATTTACCCGGATACTTTACAAAACCCCAAACCGCCACTTTTTTATTTATCGACTCAGGTTCCGAATAATCATAAAATGCTCCCTGATAACTCTGATATTTATTAAAGGGAGTACCAATTTGAATATCCTTGTTTTGAGCGGATACAGCCTGATAAAATAAAATTAGAAAAAATATTGACAAAAGAATTTTACGCATGTTTTTACCCAGAAATTAGTATTTAAACTTTAATGAAATTTTCCTCGACGAATAAATACTTCCCACTATTCCTAATATGAATGCAAAAATAACAAATGCAATTATAGTGATTTTCAAATCAAATTCAAATTCGCCTAAAGCCAAAAAACGATTTACAAACTTAAATATAAAAAATAATATCGGTGTGCTGATTATCACTGCAAATAAACTTAATAAAAATCCGTTTAAATAGAGAGGAATTCTGATTGTGGACAACTTAGCGCCTACAAGTTTCATTATGTCGTAATTTTTTCTGTTCTTCTCCATTATCATACGGTTAACTATCAAAACAAGATAAATAGCCACAAGTGTAAATACTAGAGCAATCGCAAAAATAACTAACCGGAATACGGGGAAATAACTATTTAACTTCGCCAGCAATAACTTTTCATAGGTAACATCATCTACAATTTCAACCGCTTTCAATTCCCGAATGAAATTTGTAATCACTTTGTCCGAATCAAGATTTTTGAATTTTATTACATATGCGTTAGGCAGCGGGTTATGGTTAATTATTTCTTCTATTGCAATACCAAGCGATTGGGAAACTTTTTTGGCGGCATCGGCTTTTGAAACAAAAATGATACTTTTAACGATTCTCTTTTTTTTAACATTATTTTCAAACGCTGCGCGGCTGGTTTTTGATGCGGAATCCTTTATAAATACCCTCACTTCAATTTTATCGGCAATAATTTTATTAATTTTCCCGGAAGATACGGTTAACCAAAGCGCCGCAGTGACAAGAAAGGAAGCAATAATAATTGTAATGATAGAAATTATCGACGCAAATTTTGCGCGGAATAACGACTTTATGGTTTCTTTAATCAAAAACATATTCCCCTCAAAAATTACTTTCGTCTATCCAAGTTTTTATTCGCCATTGATTGTTTTCATTTTTCACAAGAGTTAAATTAACTCTTCCATCCACCAAAATTATGTCCGTCGGATTAAATGTTATCGTTAGATTGAAACTTCTTACTATATTTGTTGAATCGTCGGTTATCGATACAATGTTATTCCAAATTAAATCCAAGTCATCCGAGTTTCTGAATAATCCGTGTGTTACTCTCATTTCGTCGTCCCGCCCCCACGAAACATCCACGCCGATATCGTAATCCCTAAAACTGAACGTGAAATCAGGCGAGAGCAATTCGCCATAAATGGTTGTATCCTTAAAAGTGTATGCATAAAGAAAATTTTGGAATACTCCGTCAACAGATTTTTGATCGGCGATAAGCGCCGTGTTGCCGCCTACGGAATTATCAAGAGCCGGTGAAAACGGATTAACGCAGCCATAAATGAAAACGGCGCTAATTAAAATTAAAAATATATTTCCTTTATGCTTCATCATTTTTAATTGGCGAACCGCCCTTTTAATTCACTCCAGCTTAAAAAATCTTTATCTTTTATATCTTCCCACTCGGTAATTACCCATTGATTACTATTATCCAGGTTAATCTTAAATTTAAGGTTTCCTTTGTAATTATTCTCAACGCTTTCATTAGTTGAAGAAAGATTCATATTGTAATCGAATTGGTAAAAAGCGCTGTCTCCGAAATTAATTACGTCGGTTTGCGTCATTATCAACGTAATCGGAGTTTTTTCGACTGTCTGCGAAATTAAATTAATAAAGTAATCCCGCTCGTTCGCTAACGACCAGTTAGACAACACCGGATATTGGCTCACAACGTCGGCAGCGGGAATGAAATTGAAATTTCGCTTGAGAAGAACCGTATCTACAAAGCAACTCATATAATCGTCAACAAATTTTTCTTTCAGCGCGCTTGCTAAATTATTGAAAAGTATCTCCGGCGTCGTAGCTAATTCCCGTTTAGTTCTTCTTGCAATAGGTTGTTCAGGTTCACGCGTGTTAAGAAGATCACAAGAAGCAGATCCAACTATAATCAATATAATTATAAGATATTTCATTTTTGAAAAATTGCTATAAATCTTTCTGAATTATCGGGATTAAACTTTGCACCATCATAACCGCCCAAAAGTTCCACCGGCTGAAATCCAATTCGTTTAAAATGATCTATAATTTCATTCGCTTCGTATAATTTAACAGATTCATGATATGTTTTCACACCGCTCCGCGAAGATATTCGGATTTCTTTTTCAACACGTCCGGAATTAATCCTTCTGAATTCATTAATTACTTTTCCATCGGATATTTTTTTTGAGTGCGGTTTGAGATTTCTTTTTACATGCAATGCGTTAAAATAATCGAGGATATAATAACCGCCTGGAATTATTACATCGTAAGCCAAGCGCGGAAATATAAAATTCTGTTTATCATTTTCAAAATAACCGAAACTTGTAAATAAATTGAAAACGGCAGAAAAGCCTGTTTTAAATTGAACTTCCCTAATGTCGGCATTAAAAATTAAAACTTCTCTATTTTCATTCTGCTTTTGTGCAATTTCTAACAATGTTTTGCTCAAATCGAAAGATACAACTTTGAAACCCCTATCATTCAATATGAATGAATGTCTGCCTGCTCCACACGCAGCATCCAAAACAAGAGATTTTTCTGCAATTTCCACTTTAGATAAAATCGTATTTATTATTTGCAGCGCTTCATTTTCATCCCGGTGATTATAAACGCCAAGATAATCTTCCGAAGCGAACCATTCTTTGAACCACTCAGCCATTAGATTTCTATTCTTCCGATTAATGCCCTTCCAATAGTAGCTTCGTCCGCAAACTCCAAATCGCCGCCAATCGGCAATCCCCTCGCGATACGCGAAACTTTAATTCCCATAGGTTTAATAGTCTTTGCCAGATAAAGCGAAGTGGTTTCCCCTTCCGTATCCGGATTTAACGCGAGAAGAACCTCTTGTATTTCTTCATTTTTGAGCCTAATCAGCAGCTCTTTAAACTTCAAGGACTCTGCTGAAATTCCTTGCAGAGGATTAAGCACTCCGCCAAGAACGTGATACAAGCCGTCATATTCATTAGTTTTTTCAATCGCTATAACATCGCTGGCTTCTTCAACAACACAAATAATACTCTTATTCCGCTTGGAATTATTACAAATTTCACAGATTGGGTCAACTGAGATATTAAAACATCTTTCACAAAATCTAATTTTATCTTTCAAATCAAAAATAGCCGAAAGAAGCGAGTTAACTTCCTCTTTTTCAGTTTTCAACAGATGCAGAGCGAGTCGGAAAGCAGATTTCTTTCCTATGCTAGGCAATTTACTCAATTCGTCTATTGCGGTTTGTAATGGTTCGGCAATTAACATATTATAATCCGGGAATGTTCATTCCGGGCGGAACCATACCGCGGGTAACTTTGCCCAATTCCGTTTCGGCTAATTTCCCGGCAGATTCGAGAGCTTTATTTACAGCGGCAACAACCAAATCTTCCAACATTTCTTTATCGCCCGAAGATGCAATTTCTTCATCTATATCGACGGAAATTAATTCCTTTTTACCATTAACAACGGCTTTTACCATTCCCCCGCCGCTTTCCTCAGTAACAGTCATATTCGCTAATTCAGCCTGCGTTTTTTCCATTTCAGCCTGCATTTTTTGAATTTGCTTAAGCATACCCTGCATGCCTTTCATATCTCCTCCAAATAAATTATAATTTAGTTGAATAATATACGAAATCTATTTTTTTCTATTTTGCAAAAAACAATTTTTGAGAAAAAAATGTAATAAAGTATTAGATTTGCAGGTCATAATTTTGGGGAAATATGTTTTCTAAGTACGGGTACGATACACTTTCTATTTCACTCGTTATTATATTTATTATAATAGGCGCTTCATTTTTCATTAAGAATGCCGCGGTCAGAAATACTTTGATTATCGCGGCGATATTGCTTCTTGCATTAACGCTTAATTTTTTCAGAGATCCTGAGAGAACCACTCCTAACAAAGAAGGTATTGTCGTTTCCCCGGCGGACGGGAAAGTGCTCTTGATTAAAGAAGTAACGGAAAATAAATTCATTGGCGGGAAAGGAACACAAATTTCAATTTTTATGTCTCCATTGAATGTGCATGTAAACCGCATTCCTATTTCGGGAACCGTTAAATATCTTAAATACGTCCCCGGTAAATTCCTTACGGCTTTCAACGATAAAGCCGACCAAGAAAACGAACGATATGAAATTGGGATCGAATCCGAATATGGCAAAGTGTTTTTTACTCAAGTCGCCGGATTTGTTGCGCGAAGAATCGTCAATTCATTAAAGGAAGGCGATATTGTAGAAATCGGCAAAAGATTCGGAATGATAAAATTCGGGAGCAGAGTTGACGTTATCATTCCAACCGGAGCTAAAATAAATGTTAAAAAAGACGATAAAGTGACGGCGGGAGAAACAATATTATTCGAGTTGAATAAATGAAAAAATTTAAGTTTACTAAGGCGATAATTCCTAATTCCTTTACGGCGGCAAATTTAATGTGCGGATTCACAGCCATAATTTTAGCCGACGATAATTCCTACAGACTTGCCGCTCTTGCAATTTTATTGGGCGCAGTTTTCGACGCTCTCGACGGACTGGTAGCTCGGTTAGTGGGAACAAGCAGCGAGTTCGGCGTAGAATTGGATTCCCTTGCCGATGTTGTTACTTTCGGCGTAGCTCCGGGTTTCCTTATTTACCACACATATTTAGTAGAATACGGAATAATCGGTATTATTATTTCCGCGTTAATCCCAATATTCGGAGCATTCAGATTAGCGCGATTTAACGTTCAAATTGAAGACCTGAATACAAAGATCGATTTCAGAGGTTTGCCAATTCCGATAACGGCAATCATTATTTCATCGATGGTGCTCGCATTTTTCGACAGAAGTTCTTTCAAAGAGGACATAACAATTTTTATTATTCCCGCTATTATTGTTCTCTCTCTTCTGATGATAAGCGACGTTCGTTACGACGCTCTTCCCGATTTGAGAAAAAAACCGAGGAAAGTTAATGTTCTCTATTTTATTATATTTATAGCGTTTGTTTTATTGGGAACATTTACCATAAACGAAATTCTATTTTATTCGTTTTCCATCTTCGTAATTTTCGGTATTGTAAGGCAGGGTTATTATTTTATTTTTCCGTCAAAATTAAAAAATTGAAGGTAATCGATGTTTAAAGCTACGGTAATTGTAAGAAGACGCCCTAAAATATTAGACCCCCAGGGAAAGGCAGCCGAAAAGGGAGCCAGACTTCTCGGTTTCAACAACGTTTCTAAAACCCGGATCGGGAAATATATCGAATTCCTTGTCCACCTGAATGATAGGTCGGAAGCGGAAAAGGAAGTAGTTGAATATTGCGAAAAACTTTTAGCGAATCCGATCATGGAAGATTATGAATATAAATTGGAAGAAATTGCAAATGATTAAATTCGGAATAGTTGTCTTCCCCGGCTCCAACTGCGATCACGACGCTTATTACAGTACGAAAAAAATCCTCGGCAGCGATGCGGAATTTCTATGGCATAAAGATAATAACTTAAAGAATTCCGATGTTATTATTCTACCCGGCGGATTTTCGTATGGCGATTATTTAAGAACCGGAGCAATCGCGCGCTTTTCCCCTATTGTTGAATCGGTAATCAGTTTCGCCGAAAAGGGTGGAATTGTAATCGGCATATGCAACGGATTTCAAATTCTTTTGGAAACCGGTCTGCTTCCGGGAGTAATGCTGAAAAATGAATCTCTTAAGTTTGTCTGCGAGGATGTATATCTTAAAATTGAAAATCGGGAAAATATCTTTACCGATGGAATAGAGAAAGATGTACTCAAAATTCCTATAGCTCATGGGGAAGGGAATTATTTTACCGATGATAAAACGCTTAAAAATTTGGAAAGGAATTCACAAATAATATTTAAATATTCCTCCGGAAAAGGCGACGTTTCCCGCGAGTTCAACCCAAACGGCTCCCGGCTGAATATTGCCGGAATAACAAACAAAAACAAGAATGTTTTGGGAATGATGCCTCACCCTGAAAGAGCGTGCAATCCTATTTTGGGAAAGACGGATGGAGCGTATATATTTCGGTCTGTAGTTAATAATTTATTGTAATTTAATATTTCGAGGTTATTATGTTTGGAAATTTAGGAGCTCCAGAAATTCTCCTTATTGTGCTTGCAATTTTAATTCTTTTCGGAGCAAAAAAGATACCTGAATTAGCGAAAGGTATTGGCAAGGGAATGAAAGAATTCAAGAAAGCCGTTAGAGAAGTTGAAGAAGATATTAAACTTGACGACAATTCAGAATCTAAAAGTGATTCGGATAAATAAATTAGTCTGAAAATGTCTTACATTTCTATTCTTGAGAAACAAAATAAAATTCGTTCAGGCGAGCTTTCGTTAATTGATAACTATTCCGGATTCGTTAAAAACATTAATGAATCCGAGGAATTAAATTCGTTTTTATCTTTAGTCGATAATTCCGATGAATTTATTTCAGGGATTGAAAATGGAATAAAATCCGGTTCGCCAAAACCGCTTTCCGGAATGGTAATATCAATCAAAGATATTCTATCCCTCTCCGGTTATAAAATGACTTGCGCTTCCCGAATTCTTGAAAACTACGAATCGGTTTATACCGCAACCGCAGTTCAAAAATTAATCGACGACGGAGCGATTATAATAGGCAAAACTAACTGCGACGAGTTCGCGATGGGCTCATCGAATGAAAATTCGGCTTTTGGACCGGTTAAAAATCCGGTCGATACCGAAAGAGTTCCCGGCGGCTCAAGCGGCGGTTCGGCAGTTTCGGTAGCGGCTGATTTATGCGACGCGTCAATCGGCACCGACACCGGCGGGTCTATTCGTCAGCCGGCGGCTTTCACCGGAGTTTTCGGTTTAAAACCTACATACGGCAGAGTTTCCCGTTACGGACTTACGGCATTCGCTTCTTCATTCGACTCGATTGGACCATTTACAAAAAATGTTACCGATGCGGCGCTAATTCTTAATTCCATTGCCGGTAAGGATAAAATGGATTCTACTTCAGCCGATATTCCGGTTCCTAATTATTCCGAAGAAATGCAAGCTGGACGTAAATTCACGGTCGCCATTCCCGATGAATATTTTGCCGCTGGATTGGATGAAGAAATTAAAACCGGAATTGATTCCGTTATCGAATGGCTTAAGGATAAAGGACATAAAATAGTCCCGGTATCTTTGAAGCATACTGAATACTCAATTGCCGCGTATTACGTTTTAACCACTGCCGAAGCGTCTTCCAATTTAGCGCGTTACGACGGAGTGCGCTTCGGTTTGCGCTCTAAAGATTCGTCAACATTAACGGAAATGTACGTGAATTCCAGAGAACAAGGTTTCGGTCCGGAAGTTAAAAGAAGAATTATGCTCGGCACATACGTTCTTTCCTCGGGATACTACGACGCCTATTACAAAAAAGCACAGAAAGTGCGGAGACTAATAAAAAATGATTTCGAAAATGTATTTGATAACGCGGATATTATTCTTACTCCCACAACGCCAACGCCTCCCTTCAAATTGGGAGAAATGACCACAGACCCTCTGGAAATGTATCTGAACGACATTTTTACGACGAGCGCCAATCTCGCCGGCATACCGGCTATCAGTTTGCCAATCGGAAGTAATTCCGAAGGATTGCCTATCGGACTTCAATTAATGACCGGACAATTCGAAGAAGGCAGATTATTCGATCTTGTATATCAAATAGAACAAGAATATTTGAAAAAATGATTTTATCCGGAATCGGATTATTCATCAAAAAGAATCAGCGGCGCATTCTAGTTTTTCTAAACAATCAATAGATAAATTTATTTTTATTTTCAGTGCAACTTTAATAAATTGAAACGTTACGATTTTTGAATTGTATTAAATTTGAATTTGAATTATGAGATAGAAACCTATGGCTAAAATCGGTATTTTCGGAGGCACGTACGATCCAATTCATTTAGGGCATTTGATTACAGCTCAGTATGTATTTGAACAGAGAAAATTAGATAAGATACTATTCATTCCATGCAGTATCTCTCCTTTCAAAGTAGGCGTACATTCATTACCGGCGGAAGATAGACTGGCAATGGTTAAAATCAGCATCGAATCTATTCCTCATTTCGAAGCGAGCGATTACGAGATAAAAAAAGGAGATATTTCCTACACTTTGGATACAATCGCCTATCTTACCGGAGAAGGCAACGAATGTGAACTTATCATTGGGTATGATAATCTTCTTTATTTTGATAAATGGCGGGAACCCGATAAAATATTAGACCTCGCGAAAGTACTCGTACTTAAAAGAAAAACTTTGTCCGAAACTAACAAATTCAATAAATATTTTGAAATGGTTGAATTTTTGGATACTCCTATTATCGATATTTCATCGACTGAAATTAGAAAAAGAATAAGAGAGAATAAAACCATAAATTTTCTTGTGCCGGATAAAGTTAGAGAATACATTAAGGAAAATAATCTTTATAAATTTTGAGAGAAATTGAAAGACTTAATTAATAATTTAAGAACCGGAAAACGACGAGCCGTTTCGAGGGCAATTTCGATTGCGGAAAATAATAATTCGCATTCGGAAATTTTGCTTAACGGAATTTATCAATTCGTCGGGAACGCTTATAGAATAGGCATCACCGGTCCCCCCGGAGCGGGGAAATCGACGTTGACAAATCAGCTCACAAAGCTGTACAGAACCGAAAATAAAAAAGTAGGTATTATCGCCGTCGATCCGACAAGTCCTTTTACCGGAGGAGCGCTGCTCGGAGACCGCGTTCGAATGAATAATATAACCAATGACGAAGGCGTTTTTATCAGAAGCATGGCTACAAGAGGAAGCCTCGGCGGATTGAGCAAAAAAGCTATTGACGCCGCGGATGTGCTGGATGCCGCCGGTTTCGACATTATTATTTTCGAAACTGTCGGCGTAGGTCAATCGGAATTGGATATCGCTAATACCGCCGATACAACTGTTGTTACTCTTGTACCGGAATCGGGAGATTCTATTCAAGCGATGAAAGCCGGATTGATGGAAATCGGGGATATATTTGTAATGAATAAATCCGACAGACCCGGCGCGGATACGGCTGTTACCGCTCTACAGACTATGCTGATGATGAAAAGTCATTTTGACGCCGAATGGAATACTCCAATACTAAAAACAATCGCTTCCGAAAATAAAGGAATTACCGAAATAAAGGAAGCAATTGAGAATCATAAGCATTTTATTAATAAAACAGGTAATTTTCAAACCAAAAGACTTGAAAAATCGAAATTAAGAATAAAAGAAATCGTTCACGCTTATCTTTATTCGGAACTATGGAATGAAAACCGCGAAAATAGATTGAACGGATTCTTAAACGACGTTTTCAACTCCAAAATTTCGCCCTACACTGCGGCTGAAATAATTATTAAAGATTACAAATCTGAAATACAATAGGAGAAAAAATGGATACTCAATATTTTATTGATTTAACCGAAGATCAGATTGCGATCAGAGATACGATACGCGATTTTACAAATGAAAAAATCAAACCCATTGTTATGGAATTGGACGAGAAACAGGAATTCCCAATGGACTTGATGCGCGAACTCGGAGAATTGGGATTTCTCGGAATTTTAATTCCCGAGGAATACGGCGGTTCGGGACTCGGATATATAGAATATGCAATTATTATTGAAGAAATAGCAAAAGTTGACCCGTCGATAGCGCTTTCCGTTGCGGCTCATAACGGATTATGCACAAATCATATTTTTATGTTCGGCAATGAAGAACAGAAGAAAAAATATCTGCCTGATTTAGCGGGCGGTAAAAAGATCGGCGCGTGGGGATTAACAGAACCCGGGTCCGGCAGCGACGCGGCGGGAATGTCAACTACAGCCGAATTGCAAGGAGATTATTATGTTTTAAACGGAACAAAAGCATTTATCACTCACGGCGGTGTAGGAGAAACAGCCGTTGTAATGGCAATAACAGATAAAGAAAAAAGGAGTAACGGCATCTCCGCGTTTGTTGTTGAAAAGGCTACGGAGGGATTTTCCGTCGGTAAAAAGGAAAATAAACTCGGAATGCGAGCCAGCGAAACGACGCAGTTGATTTTTGAAAATTGCAGGGTACCGAAAGAAAATTTATTAGGCGCTGAAGGCGAAGGATTCAAACAAGCTCTTAAAATTCTCGAAGGAGGAAGAATTTCTATCGCAGCTTTAAGCTGCGGGTTAGCCGCCGGTTGTTTTGAAGAATCGGTGAAATATTCCAAAGAAAGAAAGCAATTCGGCAAAACTCTTTCGGAATTTCAGGCAATTCAGTTCAAATTTGCAGATATGGCGACAGAATTGGAAGCGGCGAGATTATTGACTTTCAACGCCGCATGGCAGAAGGATTCGGACAAATATGAACTTAAATCAGCGGCAATGGCAAAACTTTTCGCGAGCGAAATAGCCACCAAAGCGGCGAATGAAGCCGTTCAAATTTTCGGCGGATACGGATTTATGAAAGATTATCCGGTTGAAAAATTTTACCGCGATGTGAAATTATTAACAATCGGCGAAGGCACATCCGAAGTTCAGAGAATTGTAATCGGAAGAGAAATAGTAAAAAAATAAAACCATTCGGTTCGAAGCTGTCAACTTCAGTTGAGCAAAATATAAATTTGAAGCGCTTAATTCATTATTGAATAACAAAAATTAAAACGCAATCATGAAAATCGGGACAAAATTAAACGAAAACGACGAGTTCTTAAAAAGAAAAGATATCTACGAGAATATCGTCCGTAAGCTGGAAAACGTAAGAGAAAAAACTCACCTCGGCGGCGGAGAAAAAGCAATTGAACGGCAGCGCAGTAAAGGAAAACTTACTGCCCGCGAAAGAATAGCGCTCTTAATTGACGGTAATTCCGAGTTTATGGAAATAAACACATTTGCCGCACACGGAATGTACAAAGAATACGGCGGCGCTCCTTCGGCGGGAACGGTTTACGGACTGGGTAAAATTCACGGCAGAGATTACATTATTGTAGCTAACGACGCCACAGTAAAAGCCGGCGCGTGGTTCCCTCTTACTGCAAAAAAGAATTTGCGCGCTCAGGAGATAGCGATTGAAAATCGTATTCCTCTTATTTATTTGGTTGACAGCGCGGGCGTGTTCCTTCCGCTGCAAGAGGATATTTTCCCCGACAAGGAACACTTTGGAAGGATATTCCGTAATAACGCCAGGATGTCCGCCATGGGCATACCGCAAATTGCCGCGATTATGGGTCCGTGTGTAGCCGGAGGAGCCTATCTGCCTATAATGAGCGACGAAGCGCTGATAGTTAAAGGAGAAGGTTCGGTTTTCCTCGCAGGGTCTCATTTGGTTAAAGCGGCTATCGGCGAAATAATTGACAATGAATCCCTCGGCGGCGCGGAAGTGCAATCGAACGTTTCCGGCGTTACGGATTATATCTGCGACGACGATAACGACTGCATAAACAAAATACGCAGTCTTTGCGAAAAAATCACTCATCCCGCAACATTCGGATTCAATAAGCAAGAACCGGCTCCTCCCCTATTCTCGCCGAATGAAATTTGCGGCATTCTTCCGGAAGATACGATTCAGCAATACGATATGTACGAATTGATCGCGCGGATTGTTGACAATTCGGAAATTGAAGAATACAAAGCTGGATACGGAAAAACAATCATCACGGCATACGCGCGCATCGACGGATGGTCGGTTGGAATTGTGGCAAATCAGAGAACGGTAGTTAAAACCGAAAGCGGTGAAATGCAGATAGGCGGAGTTATTTATTCGGACAGCGCGAATAAAGCCGCCCGTTTCATATTAAATTGCAATCAGAAAAAAATTCCGCTTCTTTTTCTTCAGGATGTTACCGGATTCATGGTTGGCAGCAAAGCCGAGCACGGAGGAATTATTAAAGACGGCGCGAAAATGGTTAACGCGGTAGCTAATTCGGTGGTTCCGAAAATAACAATTATTGTAGGCAACAGCTTTGGCGCGGGTAATTATGCAATGTGCGGTAAAGCCTACGATCCGAGATTTATTTACGCTTATCCTAACGCCAAAATTTCCGTTATGGGCGGCAGTCAGGCAAGCAGCGTATTACTCGATATTAAAGTTAAACAACTGCAAAAGCAGGGAAAAGAATTTTCGGAAGAAGATAAACAAAAACTGCTGGATGAAATTGTTAATTCGTATGAACAAAAAAGCAGTCCGCTTTACGCGGCGGCGAGGCTTTGGGTAGATGAAATAATCGATCCGGCGGAAACAAGAAAATATATCTCCCGCGCTATTGAAGCCGCAAATAATAATTCCGAAATAACGGAATTAAAATTGGGAGTAATACAAACTTGAAAACCAAAAACTTAATTTATTTTTGGTTTCTTTTGATTAATATTTTTTTTGTCTCCGCGCAGTTTATCTATGCGCAAAATCAGCCCGATTTTTTTCGCGGAGTTGATTCTTTGGCTGAATTTATCGCGTCGGATAGTTTCGGAAAAATAAACGGAACGGATTTGGATCGAATTGATATTATTTTCATCAAATCGATTTTAATAAACCACGATACTTCCGATGCGCTTTTATCAGCCGCATTTGGCTGTCTGCCGTTTTTGGAATTTCCTGTAAGAACTCCATTTTTGAAAATAAAATTCGGCATTCCTCTCCCTTCGGGACCGGTAAAATTTTTCCCGGCGAAATCCAGGAATCTGCCGAAGAATTTTTTATTTGATTCGCCTCCCGGATTCGGAGACAGAGACAAACTTTCTCATTTTTTCGGCAGCGCTTTTCTCACATACAATTTCGGGTTCTTCACAATTACTAAATTTATGGGTATTTTAGTAGAACTCTTTGAGAACAATTTCAAAGAAAACGGCGAAATAAATTTACGCGATATGCAGGTAAATTATCTCGGCGGATTGTTCGGGTTGATTTTGCGAAACTATCCGAGCACAAAACCGTCGGATTTATTGAAAATATATAATATTTTTTATTTAAGAGTATTTTGATGAAATCAATATTTATAATTGACGACGAAAAAGAAATCTGCGAAAGTATCAAAATGATACTTGAATACGAGAACTACCACGTGGAATATTCAACCGAAGTTTCTACCGGTTTGGAAAAATTGAAATTTTCCACATTCAATGCTCTGCTGTTAGATATTCAAATGCCTGAAATGAGCGGTTTCGAAGTATTAAAATATCTCAAAGAAGAAAAAGTGGATATCCCAACAATTGTTATTACCGCGTATAGTTCGCTTGAAAATGCCGTGAGAGCGACTAAAATGGGCGCATTCGATTTCCTGGAGAAACCGATTGACCGGGATAAATTGCTAATAAGCATAAGAAACGCCGTCGGGCATTCTAATCTTAAGAAAGAAAATTTATCTCTCAAACAATCTCTTCAAACTGAATATAAAATTATAGGCGAAAGCGATGCTATTAAGCAGATTTTGAGTTCCATCGATAGAATTGCGGGAACCGAAGCGAGAGTGCTGATAACCGGAGAAAACGGCACCGGAAAAGAACTTGTTGCGAGGGAAATACACAAAAGAAGCAAAAGAGCCGATAATGCGATTATTGAAGTAAATTGTGCCGCGATTCCAAACGAACTGATTGAATCTGAATTATTCGGGCATGAGAAAGGATCTTTCACCGGAGCATTGCAGCAGCGGATAGGAAAATTTGAACAAGCCGACGGAGGCACACTGTTTTTAGATGAGATAGGAGATATGTCTCTTCAAGCCCAGGCAAAAGTATTAAGAGCTATTGAAGAAGGAGTGATAGAGCGGGTTGGCGGTAATAACCGCATAAATGTTGATGTGAGAATTATTTCGGCGACTAATAAGGACTTACAGCATGAAATTGAGGAGGGAAATTTCCGTGAAGATCTTTTTCATAGGTTAAACGTGATCCCGATTAATGTTCCGCCGCTGCGCGATAGAAGGGACGATATTCCTCTGCTGATTAATCACTTTTTGGAAATTCTTATAAAAAAGAACAATTTTTCCAACAAAACATTTTCGGAAGAAGCTTACTCCATTCTTTCAAATCTTCCGTGGAAAGGAAACGTAAGAGAATTAAGAAACATTATCGAACGGATTATTATCATGGCGCCGCATGATGAAATTACGGCGACCGATATTCAGCCGCTCGTTGGAGTTCAGCATTCCGACGGCAGTGAATTAGTCGATATCAGCAATTCTTTTCAGGAATTTAAGGAAAAAGCGGAGCGAGCGTATATCATTAAACAATTAATCGCGAATGCTTGGAATATAAGCAAAACCGCTGATATTATGGAAATTCAAAGAAGTCATTTATATAGTAAAATGAAGAAGTACAACATTTCGAGAGAGGAATAAATGAGTACAATTTTTTCAAAAATAATCAACCGCGAAATTCCGGCGGATATAATATACGAAACGGAGCATGTTCTTGCGTTCAGAGATATAAATCCGCAGGCTCCGACTCACGTGCTTATTATCCCTAAAGTGGAAATTCCGACAATAGCGGATATAAATGGCGCGGAGCATGGCGAACTACTCGGGAACTTGATTGACGCGGCAAATGAAATAGCTAAAAAAGAAGGCATTTCGGAATCCGGCTATCGTTTGGTTTTCAACTGCCGCGATCACGGCGGACAGGAAGTTTATCACCTTCACCTGCATCTGCTCGGCGGACGGCAAATGAAATGGCCTCCCGGTTGAAAATTATTTTAAAACAACCATGTTAAACCATTGTTTTTACATACATTACAGAAGATTGCTTCAAATAACTAACCGGCAGCATTCTGCCGGTTTCCACTATAATTAATAACGGATTTTTTCCGTCAAAGCGCTTAATCTACGTCGAAATTATTTGTCACACCGGTCATAATTCTTTAATATTTAACAAAAACAGCTGATTTGTTAACTCTGCGTTCATTTTTATTCCATTACTTACTTCTTCCGCAGTTCCGCGTATAATTCGCTGATTCCGGTATGTATTTAAACGGAGCATAAATCAGATTAATACATCCTTTTAAAAGTCATCCAATATATATAACTCCAATTCACCTCTTAAAGCAAGCAATCGAATGTGGCGCTAATATTGCATCCGAAATTCTTTCAATAACATTCAAAGGAATAAGTAGTGAGAATAAACAAACAAAAGAAATTATAGAATACATATCGTTCATATTTGATTGCTTATTGCCTATAAGCGTTAAACTCAGAGAGATCCGGCTTATAAACAAAACACGTCTATTACCGAAATAGTTTTCTGTCGGCTATCTATCCAATTGTTGCAGCGGCAATAAACGAATCATTTTTATTTCATTGAATTGTGAACCAGTTTTATCTTTTATGAAATGCTCCTCCGATAACGCCAGTTTATTCATTTCAAATTAAACTTGGAGGAAAAATGAAAAAATCATTTTTCATACTCTACATATTTTTACTATCAACTTTTACTTTCGGTCAAGTTACTTATTATGTATCTTTGAGCGGAAGCGGTAACCCGCCCTACTCTACTTTAGCCACGGGCGCGAATGATATTCAAACCGCGGTTGACGCCGCAAGCGATGGAGACTTAATATTAATTGACGACGGCGCTTATGTTTTATCTTCAAACATAATTGTTACCAAGGGAGTCACTATTCGCAGCATTAACGGTAGGATGAACGCGACAATAGACGGAAACCACGTTACTCGCTGTTTTTATATCGATCATACAAACGCGGTTATCGACGGTTTCACTATTACAAACGGATACAATCCAAGCGCGTTAAATAGCGGTTTCGGAGGCGGAGCGATTATTATTAACGGAGGAACCATCCAGAATAGTCTAATCTATAATAATCAGGCGCGGGACGGAGCCGGAGTCGCAATTCAAAGCGGCGGTTTAGTCTTAAACAGCGTCTTAACAAATAATAACGCAGATAATAATTCCGGAAGCGGTTACGGCGGAGCTGTTCGAATGTTGAACGGCGGAACCGTCCGCGGAAGCCTCATTCACTCCAATAGTTCCGTAAATTACGGCGGTGGAATTAATATTTGGAACGCTGGTACAATAGAAAGTTGTACGATTACCAATAATACAGCGCCGAATGGCGCCGGAGTTAGAGCCAGAAACAATGCCGTAATGAGAAATACGATTTCCTATTTCAATAACGGATTAGACGTACAATTAAGCGGTTCAGGATACGTTTTTTACAATAATTGCACTACAAATTCACAATTACTGCCGGGTTCGGGGAATATAAGCGACGATCCGCAATTCGGTTCGCTTATAAGTCTTAACCCTTTTGCTATTTTACCAACGTCAACATTAATCGACGCGGGGATTAACCAGACATGGATGACCGGAGCTTTTGATTTGTACGGAACTCAACGAATTTACAACGGTACGGTCGATATCGGCGTTTTTGAGTATATGCTCGCCCCTCCCGGAGTTCCGGCATTGGTTTCGCCTTCGGATTTTGCCGCAGGCGTATCGATTGAACCTGCATTTATTTGGAATTCTGTATCCGGCGCGGATTCCTACACGCTTCAACTGGCTTCCGACGACGCGTTTTCAATTAATGCTGTCTCTTATACCGGAATTACCGACACAACTTACGGCATAACCGGACTGTCAAACAACGCTCAATATTTTTGGCGGGTGAAAGCGGTAAATACAGGCGGAGCAAGCGCTTATTCTGCCGCAAGAACATTTACTACGACAACGGCAATAATTCCTTATTTATCTTGGCCGATAGGAGGCGCGACGGTTTATACAACAACGCAGATTATAACTTGGTGGGGCATGGGCGCATCATACGATTTGCTCTATTCCATTAATTCAGATATGTCCGGCGCGACAATAATCGGCAATATTAATGGATATAATTATACGTTAACCGCTCTGTCTAACGGAACTACATATTATTGGCAGATCAGATCCCGTACATCGGGCGGAGCAATATCTGCATATTCTTCAATTGAAAGTTTTGCCACTATTCCCGGCGTAAGCAGTCCGGTAGTTCCCATTCCTTCTTGGCCGGTAAACGGCGCGACAGTTTACACTAACTCCCCAACTTTGTATTGGTATTTAACCAGCTATTCCACAGGCTTGCAATATGAAATTGAATATAGTACGGGAGCTTTTACTAGTACGCCGAATATAACCGGCATCGCGTCGATGTACGCAACGCTTACCGGATTAACCGCCGGAGCAACCTATAATTGGCAAGTTCGTTCTACAGACGGCACAACAACTTCAAACTGGTCGGCGCAAGGCAGTTTTACCGTTAACGGCACAAGCGGAGCGCCTTTGACGCCGAATCCTTCCTGGCCTGTTGGGAACGCAGCGGTTTATACATCTTCCCCGACTTTATACTGGTATTTAAACGGTTATTCCCCCGGATTGGGATATGAAGTTGAATATAGTACAGGCGCTCTAACCGGAACACCGAACGTTACCGGAATTACAACTCAAAATACTACACTTTCAGGACTTACAAACGGAACGACATACAATTGGCAGGTTCGTTCGACCGACGGCATAACAAATTCTGCCTGGTCGGTTCAAGAATCTTTTGTTATTTCTACCGGTTCAAACGGACCAATTGTTCCCGCTCCCTCCTGGCCCGTCGGCGGAGCAACCGTCTATGTATTGACTCCAACTCTCACATGGTATCTGAATGTTTACAGCGCCGGTTTGGAATACGAAGTTCTTTATTCAACATCTTCCGCTGTAACCGGGGGCGTACTTCAGAATGCGACTTCGACGACAACTTGGTCGTCCGCGCAAAGCGCCGCATTACCCGCATTAACGCCGGGCGCCACATATTATTGGCAGGTTCGTTCCAGATTGGCTTCGGATCACGCTCAATTATCAAATTACTCGACCGTAGAAAGTTTCGTTACTAACGCAAGTTCGGCTCCTGTTGTTCTTATACCGGGCAGTCCGGTCGGAAATGTGAGTATCCAAACAACCTCCCCTACTCTTTCATGGATATTGCCAACAAATTCCGAATCCCCGCTTACATACTATTTGGAAATCTCGAATAATCCGAATATGGATAAAGCAAGAAAATTCATGGATTTGAAAGACCTTCTTTTCGAGGTAAACAGACTTTCGGATAAAAAAGAATATTTCTGGCGTGTCCGTTCGAGGAATGATAAAGGAGTTTATTCCAAATTCTCGGATATTGCCTCATTCATTACAGATAATAATCTCACCGGATTGAAAAATACTGACGCCCTCCCTGCAGAATTTATTGTGGAGCAAAATTACCCCAATCCTTTTAATCCCTCCACAACAATTAAATACGGTATTCCGAAATCAGTTTATGTTTCGGTGAAAATCTACGATATTCTGGGACAAGAAGTGAAATCGTTAGTGGAATCTGAAAAAGGAGCCGGGACGTATGAAATAATCTGGAATGGAAATGATAATTCAGGGAGCAAAGTATCCAGCGGCTTATATATAGTCAGAGTTGCTGCGGGAAAGCAAATAATAACAAAAAAGATGGTTTTGATGAAATAGTTAAAAATTAGAAGCGAGAAGTCAAAAACCAAAAGCAAGCAAAGTAAAAGGCGGACAATTTAAGTTCGCCTTTTTTTTGTTAATTTTCAGACAAATCTTAAGGCATCAGGGGACGCGACTTTTTCACTGACGGTTTTTCTTGGCAATTCAGCAATCTTTATGAGAACATCGAATATAGATAGCTAATGCAGAAGCGCTTTATCCGCGATATCTTTTCTATAATAAATCCCGTCGAATTGAATTTTAGACAAAGAAGCATAAACCTTTTCTTTACAAGCTTTTAAATTGTTTTCTTCAACTACCGCCGCAACCCCGAGAACCCTTCCTCCCGATGTAACTAACTTTCCGTCTTTTATATCGGTACCGGCGTGAAAAACTACCGCCCCGCTTCTTTCAGCTTCGTGAATTCCGGTTATTTCAAATCCTTTTTCATATTTATTCGGATAACCTTTCGAAGCAGCTACAACGCACACGGCAGATTTATTATTGTAAAAAACAGCGTTTTTATCTAGTTTACCAACTGCTGACGAATGGAGCAAGGATAAAAAGTCGCCTTCGACCAGAGGAAGTACAGTTTGAGTTTCCGGATCTCCGAATCTGCAGTTGAATTCCACAACTTTCGGACCTTCATCTGTAAGCATTATTCCGCAATACAGGCAGCCTTTATAACCGCCGGTTTCTTCTTTCAAAGCTTTTAAAGTCGGTTCAATTATTTTCTTTTTAACAATCTCTAATATTTCATCCGTTACAAAAGGTGTCGGAGCATAAGCTCCCATTCCGCCGGTATTTTTCCCCTTATCGTCGTCAAATATCCTTTTGTGATCCTGCGAAGCCGGTAATAGAACGTAATCTTCACCGTCGGTAATAGCAAATATCGAAGCTTCCTGCCCGGTCATAAATTCCTCAATTACGACGGTATCTCCCGAATGTCCGAATATTTTGCCGTCAAATATTTTCCTCAATCCATTTATCGCCTCATCAATAGTATCACAAATCAATACTCCTTTCCCGGCAGCTAAACCGGAGGCTTTAATTACAAATGGCGGCTCGGATAACTTTATGTAATTTAACGCTTTATCCTTTTCATCTGAAGTAAAAATATCAAACTTTGCCGTTGGAATATTATATTTACGCATCAATTGTTTTGAAAACGACTTATCTCCTTCAATTTGCGCGGCGGATTTTGAAGGGCCGAATACGCAAATATTTTCCGATTCCAGGAAATCCGCGATTCCCTCCACAAGCGGTACTTCCGGACCTACAACAACCAAATCAATTTCTTTTTCCCTGCAGAAGGCAAGGATTTCACTATTATCTTTTAATGTAATATTTTCGCAAAGCTGCGCTGTACCGGGATTACCCGGAGCAGAGTATAATTTATTTAACCTTGGACTTTGACTTATTTTCCATGCGAGCGCGTGTTCTCTGCCTCCGCTTCCTATCAATAAAATATTCATCATCCCCTCAAAAAGAATTGAAATTCTTTGGTTAATTTTTCGGTTAAATTCTTTCTGTCAAATTGCTGCCGGAAATCTTCATCCGGCGTCGGCAACTTATTATTTGTAAACGCTTTAACAATATCGGCTAAAGCGCTTTTAATCTCTTTTACATTATCAACTTCGCTAATGAACGACGCGCCGTATTCTTCCAACACCGTTCTTGCGATACCTTGTGAAACCGATCCGAAAATCGGTTTGCCCGCGCCTATATATTCATATAATTTGCCGGGAGCAACATTTTCCATTCCGTTTTTCC
>CAYNUJ010000031.1:0-22959 GCA_964400095.1 uncultured Melioribacteraceae bacterium | reverse complement strand
TTCACAAATAATTTTCTAAAAATAAGCTCTCGCCTCGGCGCGCAGGGAGTGAATTATTCTTCCCGCGCCCTGCTTTCTGCCGAGATAACCGACGGTCGTTTGCAAATTCGCGCCAATCCTATATTCAAAGTTTATCCGAAGCAAATAGTTTTTCCCCACTGCGCTCCCTTTTGTAATTTCAAAAGGAACCGAATTATTCTGATTGTTCAATCCTATTTCGCTTCGTTCAATTTCCGTTCTCAATCTGCCCTTTCGCAGGAAGGAAAACGTAAGTCTTAGAGTCTGCGAATTAATATCAATTACGCTCGGAACAGAAGGAAAAAGATCTTTGCTTCTGCTAACGCTGAACCTCATTCCCACTTCAATATTCCGGTATGGACGGTATGAAAAATCGCTGATAACTTCCTGCGTATTAACGGTTCTCGAACGACCTACCGACGAGGGGGAAATATTATTGTCGGTTATAAAATTGAAATCAGTCTGATTATTAATTTCCGCTATCATTCTGAATTTCAATCTTACTCCGTTCAATCTGTAATAATTTCGGGAAAGTCCCGATGAGTACTGATTTAGAGATTTCCTCTGTTCAAAGCGGTATCTAAATGAAATCTCTCGGTTAGTTTTAAACAAATAAAAATCGTGCCTCATAAATTGAGAACCGTTTAAAGTAGTCGAATCGTTTAATAGACTGCCGCCTGTCATCAAATATATTTTTTTGAGGTCTTCTTCCTTGCTCTTTTCGTCAATCCTTATTACCGATTCCGTCGATACCGCTCTCAACGCTTTCTTAAAGAAAGAAGTCCCTTTAATTATTTTTTTGAAATTAAATTTCCATCTGAAATTTGTTTTCAGCGTTATCACCGGGAATAGTTCGTCCGTTGGAATATTTGTTATAATGTAATCCGCTTCGTACAGCGACTGCTGAAATTCGTTCTCATCAGCCACGCCGTTATTATTAAGGTCTCCGAGATAGATATAACTCCCCATTCCGGCGGGAACGCGGACAAAAACTCTTTCCAAACGAGAGGTCCTTTCAGTTGCTGTTTGATAATATATCTCTCCGCTGAAAAACTTTTTCAGCAAATTTAATCTCGTATCCGACCTGACAAGCAATGTCTGATTGTTTAATTTTCCATTTCGCTTAAATTTCGCCTCGAATTTTTTATCCCTTAATGTAAGATCAAGTTTAGAGCGAAAAGCGGAACCGGTTGAATACGAAATTGATAAAATATTAGATATCGCGCGGGATTCAATTTCTAACTTACCTAATAAAGGAAAAGATTCTTCGCGATAGCTGTACTTTGCCGTTAATGAGAGTCCGCCCCAATTCATCAATTTTAAAAACGGAGCCAGCTCAAAATATTTCAAACTGGAACTGAGCAGAGAATCGCTTGTCAGTTTATCTCTTCTTCTCTCATAAAAATAATAAAGCCCCGGCGAAAATTTCCAAATAGATAATTCGGACGTCCCTTCCTGCTTCATCCAATCGGTAGAAATATTCGCGTTATCGGATTTAACAAAATCAATATTGAATTTATTCTTCGTCAATCCCTCAATATTTAAATCGATATCCGAAAAGAACCTGTCGGAACTGAGAATATTTCCTTTTTTCAGAGAACCGTAATTGGCGTTCACGTTAAATTGACTAACCGGCGAATAATTGATTCCCGCTTCGGTTAATTTTTCATCCGCCCCTAAAGTGCCGGAAATATTGTAATCTCTATTAAATTCAATGCTATTAATTCTGTCGATTGAGGTAAACCGGTTCTCAATAAATCTGTTTCTGAAATAAAATCCGGCTTTACCGAACGAAGTTCCGCCCAAAGAAACATCCGACTGTTTAAATTCCACTCTTAAATTCGAAGCGTACCCGAAATTATCGTCGTTGCCTATTCCGGAAAATCTATTTTTATCCCAATTGCTGCCCGCTAACTCAACGGATAAATTCAGATTTTTCAGCGGCTCGCTCTCTATTATTATCGATGCGGTCTCCTTTTTTTCGGGCATGGGCAGAAAATAGAGCGGAAGATATTCCCCGGCGCCGATGCCCGAAAAAATAAAATTACCGGAGCTTATTTTCTTGTAATCGCCTTTTCCTATTCCCACATAACTGAAAATAACGTTATAAATTGAACGCGGGTCTCCGGGAAGATATTCGTAGAAAGAAAAATTCGCTCCGTTTATAACCGTATCAACTTTCGCGTATGTCCCTCTTACCACACCGTTTGAATCCGGCTGCGATAGAGAAACTCCGCTTCGAACCGCTTTGCTTCTGTCGTCTCCCGAAGAAGCAAGAATGCTTTTATCGTTATCGTTAAGAATCAGATCAATTGGACTATTCTGATCGTCGCTTTCGTTATAATAATTCGCGCTGATATTTAATTTATCGCCGAACAATTTGGAAGAAGCCGCGGCGCCGAAAAAATTTCTCTGATATCTTCTATCGGTATATTCAAAATCCACGGTTATTCTGCTTGCAGAAGTCACTAAACGCTCCGGTGTAAATGTTAACTCGGAATTGGCGTATTCAATAACATAATCGTTGTTCTCCCCTCTTTTCATCTCAATTCCGTCAATATAAACTCGTTCGCTTCCGGCTATAATAATTATGTCTCTTTCCCCGTTAGCTCCGGTTAATCTGTAAGGTCCCTGCACTCCGTCTGCGCCGGCTATTTTATTTGTAGTAAACTTTCCTCTTGCCGAGGCGAACGCCGCCATTGCACGCTGATTTGAATAATTGATCTCCGCTTTCAGCCCCTGCAGTTTCCTTTTTATGTTTGAAAATATTCCGCTGGAAGATTTTAAGTCGAAATCGCCGAAAATTCCCTCCGCTGCGGGATGTTTGATCTGAATAAACACCTTATCCAACTCTTCCAAACGCTCGCTGTTTCCTTCCGGCTGAATGGGAGTATTTTCATCGGTAAGCGCGGCGACAATATCAATATCTTCGGTCAATTTGCCCGAAAGCTGCAGGCGCAGACCGCTGTTAATTGTCATATCCCTGTTCGTACCGAGCGTAAAACCCCGAACTATCGTTCCGCTTTTGCGCATATCGCCGCCGAATATTTCATCTTCCGTAAAAGAAGATTTTAATGGTTTGATACGCCTGAGCGTATCTTTTCTGCTCGGGGCGAACACTTTCACTAATTCGCGTTTTTTATATTTACGTTTTAAGGATATTCTAACGGTCAAATATTTGATTATTAAAGTATCGTTGAGAGAATAATTTAGAGAGTCGGAAAGCGAGAAGGTGCCTTCGGAATAATTAAAGGAATAATATTTTCTCTCTATTTGCTTTCCTCTAATCAGCAGAGATTCGGAACCGGGTATTATAACCGGCGCGGATATTTCATATATGCCTTTAAGATTAACATTGAATGTATCGGAACGCGCAATGTATGTATGCACACTCTGAGCGTTTAATAACGCAACAAATAATATGAAAAAAACGCTAATTCCCCGGATCAAAACGGCTCATTTTTTTTGATGAAATTTTTAGATTCAAAATGTAAACGAGGCAGGCAAGGAATTCAAGGCAAAAAGTGATTCCGGGAATTATTTACTCGTACCTTAACGCTTCTATCGGATCAAGATTTGAGGCTTTTACCGCCGGGTAAACTCCGAAAAGCACTCCAACAAACGTAGTAACCGACAATCCGATAACTATCCAGTCAACCGGAATTACAATTGAAACTCCCATAATAAGAGCGACTAAATTTCCGCCGATTAGCCCAAGTAATATTCCTATCACTCCGCCTATCTGACTAAGAACGATTGCTTCCGTTACAAATTGAGCGCGAATAACGCTTTTCTTCGCTCCGATGGCAATCCTTATTCCAATCTCTTTTGTCCGTTCCGTTACGCTTACAAGCATAATATTCATTATTCCAATACCCGCTGCAATAAGCGCAATAAAAGCAATTACCCCGGCGCCGAGCTTAAAATATTTAGTCAAATCGTTAAACTTATCGATTAATTGATCGTATGTTACAATCTCAAAATCATTTTCCTCTCCGGGCGGAACTTTTCTGATAGCTCTCAGCGCGCCGATCACTTCTTCCATAGTTGCATTCAATTTATCAAAACTCGGAGCGCGTACGGAAATTGAGGCGCTTCGGTTATCGCCGTATTTTTTTATAAAAACATTCATCGGAACTATCACAAAATTATCCTGGCTCTTCCCGAAAACGCTCCCCTGTTTTTTTACAACTCCGATAATCTTCAAAACGAGATCGGAAATTGTGATCTGCCTTCCAATCGGATCAATCCGCGGGAATAACTTTTTAACAATATCCTGTCCTACAATACAGACATTTTTGCCGATATTCATATCGGACTTGGAAATATTTCTTCCCTCGACAATTTCAATATCATCCACAATTAATTGGTCGTAGTTTATTCCGCTGAGCCGAACATCCGGATTGGTTGACTCTCCGAGCGCTTTAACGGTTAGCGAGCTGCGGTTAAAAGAAACCCCGACTGCAATAGGCATTGTTGTTAATTCTTTTAGTTTCTTCGCCTGTTTAATTGTAAGGTCTTTCCTTTTGCGGTACTTTCTCCAACTGCCGTGCCCGCCGATTCTTACCGCGGGCATTTTCTGGATATAGAAATTATCCCTGCCTATCTGATTGAAAGTGCTTTCAACGCTGCTTTGAATAGCGCTGATTGCGGTCATTACGATTATTATTGAGAATAATCCGATGGAAATACCGAGCAATGTTAAAGCCGAACGTAATTTATTTGTTCTAATCGACTCAATCGCCATTCTAAAACTTTCAATAAATTGAAACATCGCTTTTCCCTTTATTCATAACGTAATGCGTCAACCGGATTTAGTTTGGAAGCTTTGTACGCCGGCAGAAAGCCCGAAATAATTCCCACCGCGGCGGAAATGAGCAAAGCTAATAATACAACGTCGAGCGGCATTGAAGTAGGCAGCACCTGATCGATAATTAAACTCAGAGGGAACGAAATAGCAAGACCTATCAATCCGCCTAACAAACAAATTAGAGCCGCTTCTGACAAAAACTGAAATAAAATCGACCAAGTTTTTGCGCCGATAGCTTTTCGGATTCCTATTTCCTTTGTCCTTTCGGAAACCGAAACAAACATTATATTCATAATACCAATGGCTCCGACAAAAAGCGAGAGCGCCGTAATAAGTATTCCAGCTATCGCTATAACGCCGACTGTTTTATCGTAAACATCTTGGAAGACCTGCTGCCTGTTTACGGCAAAATCCGGCTTTGCAATAGGCGGAACTTTACGGTACTGTCTCATTAGCGCAGTAATCTCTTCCCGGACTTCTTCCATTTTATTTTCATCTTTCACTTTCACTGCAATCTGCAAACTGCGTCTTCTCGAACCGAACATCTGCGTAAAAACGTGAACCGGCAGTAGAACCTGGGCGTCTAAACTCACCATCCCGAAAAAACCGCTGCCTTGTTTTTCTAAAACGCCAATCACCTTAAGAGGAACACCGTTTAAGCGCAATGTTTTACCGATTGAACTTTCATTGGGGAACAAAGCGTCCGCAATATCGTGCCCAATAACTATAACTTTGCGATTATTGTTAACGTCCAATTCGCTCAGAAATCTCCCTTCATCGGGCGTAGCGCTGGAAACATAAATATATTGATCGTCCGTGCCGTAAACAAAAGTGCTGGTGGTATTTCTATCTTTGTACTCCAACGTTCTTCCGAAAGTTCTCATTACCGGCGCCATCGCGCTGTATTCGCTCAGGTTCTTCTTCAATTTCTCGAATTGTTCAAAGGAAATATTTTTTCTGTTTCTATAAAACCGCCAATCCCTGCCGCCGAACCACTCGAATTTGTCAACGTACAAAACATCGGAACCGATTGAGGAAATGGAAGCGATAAAAGCCTGCTTCAATCCTATTATGGCAGTGGACATAGTAGTAACGGCAACGATTCCGATAATTATACCTAAAGTGGTTAATATTGAGCGCATCTTATTTGCTCTGATAGCTCTTAATGAAATAAGGAACCCTTCTTTAACATCGATCAAAAAATTCTTCATAAAACTGTATATTCCAAAAAAATATTTATTCTAAATTTTACTAATATGGAATTTACAATAAATACACTATAATTATCAATTATTTCCATGAAGAAAATTACTCATATCTCAACGCATCAATCGGGTCTAAATTGGAGGCTTTATATGCCGGATACGTTCCGAACGTAACTCCGATAGAAACACAGATAAACACGCCAATCAGTACCCAGTCGATAGGAATAACCGCGGAGGCTTTTAAAGCGAGTCCGGCTAAATTTCCTACGGCAACTCCGAGAGCAATTCCGAGAAGTCCTCCGAATAGGGACAGAACCACCGCTTCGCTTAAAAACTGCAGAAGAATGTTGGAACGCTTTGCTCCGATAGCTTTACGAATACCGATTTCTTTAGTTCTCTCGGTTACGCTTACGAGCATAATATTCATAATTCCAATACCGGCGGCAAGAAGAGCTATTCCGCCAATAACGAGCGCTCCAATCCTTACGCCGGATGTTATCTCGTTTATTTTGTCCAACATTGCCTGATTGGTTCTAAAATCGAAATCGTTTTCTTCGCCCGGAGGCACTTTTCGAATTGTGCGCATATAACCTTCGGATTTCTCCAATAAATCGGCATACGATTCTTTATCAACCGACATCACGGTGATGTTGACGCTGCGCGACCTTTTACCGTGAACAACCTGGAATGAAGTTATAGGAATAATTGCAAAATTATCCTGACTTCTTCCGAATACATCTCCCTTCTTTTCCAAAACTCCGATAACGCGGAATTTTCTTCCGTCCACTTTCACATCCTGATCTAACGGACTAACGGTAGGAAATAATTTTTTCACAATATCGGCGCCGAGAATAATTACTTTATTAAATCTTTCAACGTCGTTATTGTTAATGGCTCTTCCCGCGGCAATAGTCCAATCGTTATTGGGGAATGCTTCGGTTGTAACCCCCGCTACGCTAATATTCGGGTTTGTTTCTTCGCCGGAGTATTTAATTATATTTCCGCCGTCCCATTGCTCCGCTCCGACAAATTTCGCTTGAGTCAATTTCTCGCGGAGTTCCAGATATTCGTCGTAAGTAATATCTCTTCTATTTCTGTATTTCGCCCATTCGCTTGGTCCGCCGGTTCTTATTGCCGGCCATTTTTGAATTTGGAATACATTTTTACCGAGAGCCGAAACCCCCTCTTCAATACTTTTCTGAAGCATTGATATAACCGTGCTGATAGAGATAATTGAAAATATGCCGACAACAATTCCGAGTATAGTCAACGACGATCTTAATTTATTCGCTTTCAAAGAAGTAAGCGCGACTCTAATTGTTTCAATCAAAGTTTTCATTCATACCTCAAAGCGTCAACAGGGTCAATCTTTGCCGCGGTATAAGCGGGAGCGACCCCCGAAATCAATCCGGTTATTAAAGATATTCCGAGAGCTAAAACAACTACTTCGGGCTGAATAGATGTAGGCATAAACTGATTTAGGATCATGCTGAACACTATTGCAAGGCACAAACCTATTAGTCCTCCCAATAAACATATAATTGCGGCTTCGCTGATGAACTGTCCGAGTATGGCTCTTCTCTTCGCTCCTATGGCTTTCCGTATTCCAATTTCTCTCGTTCTTTCTTTTACGGAAACAAACATTATATTCATTATTCCTATCGCTCCGACAAACATCGCTAATCCGGTAATGAAAATTCCGGCTATTTGTATTACTCCAACCGTTTGGTTTATATTATCAAGAAGTCCCGCTTGCTGATTGATGGAAAAATCTTCCATCTCGTTATATTTCAATCCTCTCACGCGCCGCATAATTTCAATTGCTTCTTCTTTCATAGCCTGCACGGACTGACTATTAGCCGAACGAGCGACAATAGTGATACTTCTGAACGATTCTCTCTGAAAATTTCTAAATATAGAGCCGATGGGAACATAAACAATATTATCCGGATTGTAATTCCCCATAACCCAGCTTCCCTGCTCTTCGAGAATTCCGATTACCTTATATTTTTTTCCTTTAATCTTAATCATTCTATCAACGCCGCCGCCGTACGGGAAAAGTTTTTTAGCGATTTCGCTCCCCACAACGGCAACGTTCCTCGCTCCGTTGGATTCCAGCTCATTGAAAAATCTGCCGTCGGCAAAATCCAAATTTGTGGTTTTAATGTAATCGCTCGTAGTTCCCTGCAGTTGTCTGAATTCCACGGTGCGGTCTTTGTATTTCATCGTTTGGTTCGTCCATACGGTAGGCGCAATCGCAATTGGAACTTTTGCTATCCGCGCGTAAGCTTTATAATCATCCATATCCAGATTTTTCCGGTTACGCAGTTCCCACCAGGGGATATCGTTGTTGAACCATTCCCATTTATCAATATAAATCACATCGCTGCCGAGGGACGAAACGCCGTTCTGGAAGGAATTATCAATCCCTTTTATTGCGGTGGACATAAGCACAACGGACGTAACGCCGATAATAATTCCAATTGTGGTTAGAACGCTTCTCACTTTGTTAGCCCGTATCGCTCTTAAGGAAATCAACAAGCCTTCTTTTATTTCGAATAAATAATTTTTCATATGTTATTATTTAGCATTGGTTTTGATACTTTGGGAACAATCCTTCTTTCAACAATTTCGTCTTTTTCAATAAATCCGTCTCGAAGGCGAATAATTCTCGCCGCGTGTTCCGCAATATATTCTTCGTGTGTAACAAGAATAATTGTATTTCCCAAATCATGCAGTTCGGCAAAAAGAGCCATTATTTCCTCGCCGGTTTTTGTATCTAAGTTACCCGTTGGCTCGTCGGCGAGTATAATGGAAGGACTTGTTACCAGAGCGCGGGCAATGGCTACTCTCTGCCGCTGTCCGCCGGAAAGTTCGTTCGGCTTGTGATTTATTCTATCGCCCAATCCCACATTTACAAGAGTCTCTTCCGCTTTCTTGCGTCTCTCCGCTGTCGGCACTCCGGCATAAATTAGAGGCAGTTCAACATTGTGAAGAGCGTTAGACCTCGGCAGCAAGTTGAAAGTTTGGAAAACAAATCCTATTTCCCTATTTCTTATCGCGGCTAATTCATTGTCGCTCATTTCACTCACAAGATCGCTCTTAAAATTATATATTCCCTTTGTCGGCGTATCCAAACAACCGATAATATTCATCAGAGTCGATTTGCCCGATCCGGAAGGTCCCATGATTGCGACGTATTCATTTTTATCAATTTTCAAAGATACATCAGCCAGCGCGTGGACTTCTTCCGAGCCGAGCTGATAAATTTTAGCAATATGTTCTAAAGTTATTATATTCATATTTTTTCAGCCTTAGTCTTCTTTTTTCTTTTTATCGCCGAATGATCTCTTGGATTTATCAAGAGCAACTTTAACGTCGTCTTCCAGTTCTTTTGAAATGGCTCTGTAAGGACCGCTGACTACTTCAGCTCCTTCTTCAAGACCGCTGACAATCTCAATAAAAGAATCATCGCTTATTCCGGTTTTCACTGGAACCTTTTTCGCTTTGTTATCTTCAACAACAAAAACCACTTCAACGGGTTTCATACGTTTACCGTTTTTCATCTTATTTCTACGGAATTCTTTTCTACCGCCGGACTTTTCGCCATCCTTATCCGCTTTAGGTTTAGGCATTCTGGCTGTCACGGACTGTATCGGCACGGCGACAACATTCATTTTAGTTTCGGTTTCAATTTCAGCGTCGCAGCTCATACCGGGTCTTATTTCCTTGTCCAATTCCAATAATCTTATTTTTACCTCGAAATTAACAACTTCATCCTGGCTGCCTAATCCGGAAGTTTTAGCGCTGTTTCCAATCTGCGTAACTCTTCCCATGAATTTCTTATCCCCAAAGGCGTCAATTTCTATTTTAGCCGTATCGCCAACGGAAACAAGCACGACGTCATTTTCGTCCACGTCAACTGTGGCTTCCATTTTAGATAAATCCGCAACTGTCATTAACTGTGTACCCTGGCTGAAAGAACTTCCGAGAACACGCTCGCTCAGTTCAACGTTTAATTCGCTTATTGTTCCGTCGAACGGAGCAAGGATTTCCGTTTTCGCCAAATTTTCGTACGCTTCCCGCAGAGATTCCTGACTCTGAAGAACAGTAGATTTCTGCGCTTCGTACGACCCCTCGCTCTGCAGATAAGACGCTTCGGCTTTCTCCAGTTCCGATTCGCTTATTAATCCTTTCGCGAACAGTTCTTTCGATCTTTGATATTCAGACCTCACCTGATTCAAAGTGGCTTCCCGTACCCTCAAATTTGCTTTAGCCGCCTGCAGGTTAGCCTGAGCGCGTTTCTTTTGAGCAATGTAAATATCCGGTTTGAATTTTATCAGCAATTGTCCCTTCTTTACAAAATCTCCCTCTTCAACAGGCAGTTCGACAATTTCGCCGTTAACTTCCGGTCGTAAAATCACCTGATCGACAGGATTGATTTTTCCGGTTGCCGAAACTGTCTGCGTTATTGTTCGCTTCTGAACCTTTTCGGTTTGAACCTTCACAATTTTTTCCTTATCCCCGCTTAAAATAACTACCGCCGCAACAGCGAGTAAAAGAAGGAACAGCCCTCCAAATACTATTATTTTTTTCTTTGACTTTTTCCCGTTAGCTTTAGCCATTAGAATTATCTCCTCTTTAAAATATTATTCATAACTTTTGTATTCAAGTTTACCCAAAGCATTCATCAAGTTATCTTTGAGTCTGTAAAATTCATATTCAGCCGCAATTTTATCGCGTATTGATTGAGCGTAATCCCTATCCGCCTGCAGCACGTCGAGAATTTTTCCCGCTCCGAGTTTATACCGCTCAGAGCTTATTTTCCTATTTTCAATCGATGCTTTAACGTTCTGCAAACTAACTTCAAGCTGTTTTTTTGCAGCTATTAAATCAAGATAACCCTGCTTAATTTCTATTTTTATCTGTCTTTTCAGCGCGTGTAAATCTTCTTCAGCATTTTTAACGCCTATTTTGGCAATCTGCAACTGAGTTTCCGTTCGGAAATTAGAAAATATCGGTATATTCAAACTCAATCCAATATTGTAAATTCTTCTGTTAAACAATTCGGAAGAACTTGTCGCGCTTGTAATGAAAGAATAGTTGCCGGAAAGTTGAGGCATAAATCCGGCTTTGGCGATTGTAATGTCCTCTTCCCTGCTGCGGTAAATCATCTGCTGACTTTTATAATCATCCCTGTTTTTCAGAGCTTCGTCAACCATAGATTCAAGATCGGAAAAATCTTTCAGAAATTGCTTTGTATCGGTTAATTCGCCCGGATATGGATCCTCGAATGTGTAATCTTCCAGAATATCCAGCGCAAGATAGTTGAGCAAATTATTCACTGCCGATTCGTAATTATTATCCGCTTGAATCTGTAAAAGCTGAGCGTTGCCGTATTGAAACTGCTGTGCGTAAAGGTCCGCATTCGTAACCGCGCCGAGACTCGCTTTCTCTTTTATTTCTTCGAATAATTTTTTATTGTACTCCATATTATCTTTCCGCACTTTCAGAAGTTCGTCGGCGCTGAGTACGGCGTAATAAAATTCTGTTGTTTTAAGCACAATATCCTGCTTCTGCTTATTCAAGGCATATCGGGCGGATTTAAGATTGTTTTTCTGTTTTTCGATATTAGCGAAATTCGACAATCCGTCGAATAAAACCCAGCTCCCGCCGGCTCTCAAATTAAAATTACGCGTATCAATCCTTGAAGCCGGAATATCTCTGATATTACCGAAGAAATCGAGCTGAGGACCTCCGTCGTCGTCTGTTCTGCTCCATCCCCAAGAACCGCTGGCGGATAGACTCGGAAGAAGTTCTCCGTAGGCGCCTTTTAATTGGGCATCGTTTGTCTTTAAATTATTTTTCGATTTGATCAAAGAAGAATTCCTTTGAAGCGCAATCGAAATCGCTTCGTTCAATGTTAATTTTTTCTGCGCATTTACCGGCAGTATCATTGCCATACATAATAATGCAGAAAGTATTGATTTCATGTTTACCTCTAAAATGATTTTGCCAAATTTTACCGCGCTTTCGTAACTTATGACGAACATGCCGAAAAAAAGTTACATATTGATGAATTATATGAATATTTTTTTTGAAATGCGCTAACTGAACCGTTTCATATTTCTTTGGTTGCATACTCATAACTTAACCCCTGCGTAAAACAGAAGGTTGTTTTTTATTTCCGCCGAAACCAAATGTTTTTTCACAAACAAACGTCATTGCGAGTTTTAAAAAGTTCGTAGTCGCCTTCCCTAAACGTCATCGCGAGCGAAACGGAGTGGAGCGGGGTTTATCCCGCCTCTGGCGGACGATCTGTTGCATTATTCACCAAAATCTCCACAGATTGCTTCGTCGCCCCGCAAGGCGGGACTCCTCGCAATGACGTCTGTGTCATCATGAACGGAATGAAGCGTAGGTGATATTATTGTAAAATCAACTTTCTCACAATGGAATCCTCAATAATATCATTTTGTAAAAAATATTTAATCCCCTATTTTTAGCTTTTACTTTTGAGGAATTTATGAAATATTTTGAATTAGCTGAAAAAGCCATCGAAGCGAAAAAGAAAGCCATTCCAACATACTCCGATTTTCACGTCGGCGCAGCTATCAAAACAAAATTCGGTAAAGTTTATACCGGCTCTAACATTGAAAACTCCTCTTATAGCTTAACTATTTGCGCCGAGAGAAACGCAATATTCACAGCGCTTCACGACGGCGCGAGAGATTTCGATTCGATCGCTATCGCCGGAGACGCGGAAAAATTCACTCCTCCGTGCGGCTCGTGCAGACAGGTATTAATGGAGCATTGCGGTCCGGAATTGAATGTTGTTCTGGTGGCGCCGAACAAAAAGTACAAAGTATTTAAACTAAAAGAATTACTTCCTCTTTCATTCACAAACAATCACTTAAAATAGTATGATGGAATTTACACCTCACTCCGTTCCAAAAGAAACCGGATGGATTGAAGTAATAGCAGGCTGTATGTTCAGCGGTAAAACCGAAGAATTGATTAGAAGATTGCGGCGCGCGCGAATAGCGAAGCAAAAAGTTAAAATTTTCAAACCCGAAATCGATATAAGATATTCTAAAGACGAAATTGTCTCGCACAGCGATCAGTCTCTTCCTTCCGAGTTGGTGAAAACTCCTCGTGAAATATTGAAAAAATCCGACGGCGCTCAAGTTATAGGAATAGACGAAGCTCAATTCTATTCGGGAGATATTGTTGATGTCTGTAATCAATTAGCCAACAACGGCAAAAGAGTTATTATTGCCGGATTGGATCAGGATTATACGGGAAAACCGTTCGAGCCGATGCCGCAATTACTCGCGATTGCCGAATATATTACTAAAACTCTTGCTATTTGCGTCGTTTGCGGAAATCCGGCTGATAAAACTCAGCGTAAAGTCGTATCGAAGGATTTAGTGCTTGTCGGCGCTTCCGACAGTTACGAAGCCCGATGCCGTAAATGTCATTATATCCCGGGAGAAAATTAATGGATTTATTATCCCTTTTCAGAGGTTTTATAGGAATCGCTCTCCTTTTGTTAATCGCTTTTATATTTTCAAATAACCGTAGAAATATCAATTGGCGTTTAGTAATAAGCGGACTGCTGCTTCAATTGGTATTCGCAATATTGATAATCAAAGGCGCGGTTTTAGGAAGTTATTTCGCTCCTCTCGGCTGGGCGAAAGAGTTTTTCGTATTTGTGAGCAAATTCTTCGTGCTGGTACTCAATTTTACTACCGAAGGAGCAAAATTCGTTTTCGGCGACCTGGCAATGTCTCCAGGTACCGAAGGAAGTTTAGGGATGTTCTTTGCTTTTCAGGTGCTGCCAACTATCATTTTCTTCGCGAGTTTAATGGGCGTTCTCTACCATCTCGGAGTGATGCAGAAAATTGTGCAGGGCATGGCGTGGATTATGGCAAAAGTTATGGGAACCAGCGGAGCGGAATCGCTTTCGTGTACGGCAAACATTTTCGTGGGACAAACCGAAGCTCCGCTTATGATAAAACCGTACATCAAATCGATGACCAAGAGTGAAATACTGACCATTATGACCGGCGGAATGGCAACAATTGCCGGAGGAGTGATGGCGGCTTATATTCAAATACTCGGCAATAGTTACGCTCAAACGCTCGGCGTTCCGCTTCAGGAAGCTCAATTATTGTTCGCCACTCACCTTTTGGGAGCCAGCGTTATGGCAGCTCCCGCCGCTTTGGTTGTATCTAAAATAATATTTCCCGAAACCGGTATTCCGCAAACGAAAGGTTCCGTTAAAGTTCACGTTGAAAAAACCGCTTCCAATGTTGTTGAAGCCGCGGCTAACGGCGCTGGAGACGGACTGAATTTGGCTCTAAATGTTGGAGCGATGCTAATTGCTTTTATCGCTTTTATCGCCCTGATAAATTACATTCTTATAGGCATTGGCGACGTTACCGGATTGAACGAAACAATGACGGCGGCTTACGGTAAACCTCTTTCGCTCCAATTAGTTCTTGGACTTCTTTTCCGGTTTTTGGCATTCGGAATCGGCGTGCCGTGGCACGATTCTTTAAATTTCGGAAGTTTGATCGGGACAAAAATTGTGCTGAACGAATTTGTCGCGTATATGGATCTCGGCGTCTTAATGCAAGCGAAAGAATTGGTAAATGAAAAATCCGTTTTAATGGCTACTTACGCGCTGTGCGGGTTTGCAAATTTCAGCTCAATTGCCATTCAAATCGGCGGCATCGGACCTATTGCCCCATCGCGCAAAAGCGATCTCGCGGCTCTCGGATTGAAAGCGGTTCTCGGTGGAACGCTCGCCACTCTTATGACGGCAACATTAGCGGGATTCCTATTTTGAATTTAGATATGGATTTTAAATATTCCGGTTTAATTGAACAATTAAGAAAATCTTTCGGCGATAAAATTGATCTTTCGGTTATTTTGGGAAGCGGACTCGGGAACTTTGCCGAAAGCGTGGAGACTTCAATTTCAATCGAAACCTCCTCGCTTAAAGATTACCCTCAATCAACGGTTGAAGGTCATAAAGGCTATATTCATCTCGCGCGTTACGAAAGTAAAAACCTGCTCCTCTTCCAGGGACGAATTCATTTTTACGAGGGTTATAAAATTTCCGAAGTTTTGCTCCCGGTTTTTATCGCTTCGCGCTTGGGAGCGGATAAGTTATTTTTATCAAACGCGGCAGGCGGGATTGAACCCGACTTATCTCCGGGCGACTTAATGCTGAACAACGATTTCATGATGTTTGACATTAAAAAGCAGCTCGCTTCTTTGATTGGATTAACGGATCTGCAGCGCCGGGATCGAATGCTCTGTTTCCCCGACGCCGAGTTGAAGGAAAAATTATTTTCCGCCGCTTTAAAAGAAAATATTGATCTGAAAGAAGGCGTTTATTATTACACCAAAGGTCCCAGTTACGAAACCCCTTCCGAAATTAGATGGATGGGGAAATTCGGCGCCGATGCCGTAGGAATGTCAACGGCTCACGAAGCTTTATTCGCAAATTATCTGGGACTCCGGACAGCCGCTGTATCATTAATCACAAATTACGCCGCCGGAATTTCCGAGGTAAAACTTTCTCACAAAGAGGTAATGGAAACCGCGGATTCAGCCGCCGGATATTTCGAGAGACTACTAAAAAGATTTATTACTCTTATCTGAGTAAATCTCCTAATTTTACAGCCGCGGCAATAATAGCAGTTTCGCTTCGCAGACGATTATCCGCCAATTTCAACCGCATGGAATTATTAAAAAGCGAAGTTTCCCGTTCCATTAAACCGCCTTCAGGACCGAAAATAAAATAGAATCTATTATTTTCATCCGAAATATTTTTTATCGAATTAAAAGAAAGTCCGTATTGCTGAAAAAAGACGGGAATCGAACCTTTCTCAATTTTCAGTTTATCCAATTTATCGATAAACAGCAATTTGGGCTTGAATGAATTAAGCGATTGTTTCATCGCGCTTAAAGCTATTTTTTTCCATCTGCGTAATTTTTCCCCTTTCGCAATAGACCTATCTGCTTGGAATATAATGAAATTAGTAACTCCCAACTCGACGCATTTTTCTAACGCGGTTTCGAATCGGTGGCTGTTTTTCATACGGGGTAGAACAAAAGTTGTTTTTTCAAACCGGTTTTCATATTTATAAGTATGCTCAATTTCCGTAATGAATTTATCATTTCCCGAAGAAATAATCCGGCATCTGAATATTTTCCCGTTTCCGTCGGTTATGTGAATCGAATCTCCGATAGAATTCCTCATTACGCGGGAGCAGTGGCGGAATTCGTCCCCTTCGAGAAAGACTTTACTCTCTTCCTCGACTATGTTATTCGAATAATAAAGCTCAATATCAGAAAGAAAAACCTGTTCCAATTAAATACTCCGAATTTCCGAATTCGTCAAAACCCAATTCCAAACGAAAAGCGTTATGAGGCAGAAATAAGATAATTATTCCCGCTCCGTAACCTTTGTCAAAATTATTTAAAGCGAATTTATCGGTATTGTTAAAAGTGACGCCGCCATCACCAAAAGCTTCCAAATAAACGGCGATCCTGGCGGATGTTAATTTTCTTGGGAGTAACGGCAATTTTACTGAAAAATTCCATTCTTCGAGCAGCGGATAAGTAACTTCAAAAGAAACTTTCATTAAATTATCCCCTTCCCGGTAATCGTTTTTATGTCCTCTTACGTATTCGCGGTAACCGAGAAACGATTTATCGTAAAAAGGCAGATTCCTGCCGAATATATGCCGCCCGGCTACGCGCCATCTGCCGATTATTCCGTCAATCAACGGGCGATATTGCCGGAAATCGAAATTAATGATATTATAACTCGAATTTTTAATTCCGAATCCTTTATGAGTATATTCAACGCCCGCAAAAATACCTTCGGTAGAAAATTGCTTCAAATTTCTATCGTCGAAGAAGTATCCGAATTTCAAAATAGGCAATTTATCAATTAATGTTTTTGAAGACGTAAGCCCGGATAAATTAGCAAACGGCTGTTCCACATATTGATAACCCGCCGCAAAAGTAATATCGTTAAATTGATTTATCCTCTTCCCTATTCCGACAGATCCGATATATGTTCTGTAATTAAAATCCTGTCCGGCAAGTTTTTCGGCAATTTGGCTTCTGTTGCTCGGATTTGTATAAGAGAACCCAAAACTGAAATTCAGGTCGTATTTTTCGTTGATCACCGGATTATAATACGAAAACGATAATCGCGGATCAAAACCGAATCCAATTTGGAAATTCACGGTTTCGTCTCTTCCGCGAAAATTTTTCCAGAGCAAAATAAATCCGTACGAAGCCCGGTCAATATCCCCGTTATTCAAATCCAAAAAAGGAACCGGATAAATATACCAGCTTTCTTTTACGCTAATATTGATTATCGTTAAATTAGAGGAATCCTTTTTCGTTAAATCGACTCTGTTGAAAATCCCGAGGCTGAAAACTCTTTCTCTGTTGAAATTTAGAGCAGCCAGGTTAATCGTATCGCCAATTCCGAAAGTAAGCTCCCTTAAAATTATAAATTCCTCGGTTGTTTCGTTTCCGCTGATCTCAATCGAATCCACACGGAAAAAATCATTTTGAGACTGAGCGGATATACTGAAGGATGCGGAAAAAATAATAACAGCCGCCGACAGAATAATTTTCATGCTTTTCATCAATCGCAATTTCTGTGTTCCACTAAAATACATTTATTCTGCACCGATGGGATTCCCGATTCGGAAGCAAGTTTTACCGCTTCATCGTTTATAATTCCCAACTGAAGCCAAAGCAGATTCGGTTTTATTTTCAGAACATCCGGCATCAAATCCATAATATGCTCCGAACGGCGGAATACATCTACAATATCAACCTTAAACGGAATATCGCATAGATTCGGATAAACCTCAATATCTCCCGCCTTTTTTATTCCGGGATTTACGCCGACTACATTGTAACCCACCGCATCAAGATAATCGGCTATCTGCCTGCTAGCGCGGCGCGGATTATGAGAAATTCCAACTACCGCAACCGTTTTATATTCTTTTAATTTTGAGCAAATATCAATCATCAAATTAATCCGCATATTCTTTGATAGGCATACACGAGCAAAATAGATTTCTGTCTCCGTACGCGTCGTCAACTCTTGCCACGTAAGGCCAAAACTTATTTTCCCTGCACCAGGGCGCCGGATAAACAGCTTTTTCCCTGCTGTAAGAATGGCTCCATTCGGATGAAACTACGTCGTCAACAGTGTGCGGAGCGTTTTTTATAGGATTGTCCTCTCTATCCATTCTACCTTGGCTTATTTCATCTATCTCAGCGCGTATTAATCGCATCGCTTTAATGAATTTGTCCAATTCTTCTTTCGATTCGCTTTCAGTCGGTTCAACCATTAAAGTTCCGTGAACCGGAAAAGAAACAGTAGGCGCATGAAAGCCGTAATCCATAAGTCGTTTGGCAACGTCTCCCGCTTCGACATTTGCGGATAGCTTAAATTCCCTCAAATCAAAAATCAACTCGTGAGCTGAAAATCCTTTACTGCCGGTGTAAAGGACTTTATAATAATCGCCCAGTTTAATTCTTAAATAGTTAGCGTTGAGAATAGCGATTTGAGCGCTTTTCCTCAATCCCTCTTCCCCGCTCATTTTGATGTAGCCGTACGAAATGGGAAGAATACTCGCGCTTCCGAAAGGAGCCGCGGAAACAGGATTGATAGCCGTATCGCTTTCCGGATTAACAAACGGATGTTTAGGCAGGAAAGGAACCAAATGTCCGGCAACCGCTATCGGTCCCACGCCGGGTCCGCCGCCGCCGTGAGGAATTGCAAACGTTTTATGAAGATTTAAGTGGCATACATCCGCTCCAATATTAGCCGGACTTGTCAATCCTACTTGAGCGTTCATATTCGCTCCGTCCATATATACCTGTCCGCCGTACTCGTGAATAACCGAACAGATTTTTATAATACCTTCTTCAAAAACTCCATGAGTTGACGGGTATGTAACCATCAAAGCAGAGAGATTGTTTTTATTCTCTTCCGCTTTCGCTTTTAAATCGTTCAAATCAATATTCCCGTTTCCGTCGCAGCTAATAACTATAACCTTACTTCCCGCCATTACCGCGCTTGCCGGGTTTGTTCCGTGAGCGGATGAAGGAATTAATACTATGTTTCTGTTCTCCTCGCCGCGCGACTTATGATATTCCCGAATTACCATTAGTCCGGCGTATTCTCCCTGCGCTCCCGAATTCGGCTGAAAAGAAACGGCTTTAAAACCGGTAATAGCCGCAAGGTCTTTTTCGAGAGCGTCAATTAATTCCGCATATCCTTCCGTTTGTTCCTTAGGAGCAAAAGGATGAATATTCCCGAATTCGGGCCACGAAATAGGGAACATCTCCGAAGCGGCGTTTAATTTCATTGTACAGGAACCGAGAGAAATCATCGAATGCATCAAAGAAAGGTCGCGATTTTCCAATTTTTTAATATATCTCATCATTTCGGTCTCCGAATGATAGGAATTAAAAACCGGATGCGTCAAATATTCGCTTTCCCTGGATAATTCATCCGGAATTGAGGAAACTTCTTTGCCTGCGATAATTTCCCCGCCAGACGCTTCGGCAAATATTGCGGCTATCTCATTAATATTATCTTCATTAGTTTCTTCATTCACAGATATTCCTACAAATCCGCTGTCGAAGTATCTGAAATTATAATCTTTTTCCAGAGCTTTCTTTTTTATTATCTCCGACTGTTCCGCCGTTACTTTTATTTTCAGCGTGTCGAAATAAAACTTGTTAATTTGCTCATATCCGAGAGATTTTATAGAGGAATTTAGTTTTAACGTCAACTTATTAATATATCCGGCAATCTTCCTTACGCCATCCGAACCATGATAAACAGCGTACATGCCGGACATAATAGCCAGCAGTACTTGAGCCGTACAAATATTACTTGTAGCTCGTTCTCGCTTAATATGCTGCTCCCGCGTTTGCAGAGCCATTCTAAGAGCGGTTTTACCGTTTCTGTCAATTGACACTCCAATTATCCTGCCGGGTATCGACCTTTTAAATTCTTCTTTCACAGCAAAATACGCCGCGTGAGGTCCTCCGAATCCTATAGGAACTCCGAATCGCTGAGTCGTTCCAACTGCCGCATCCGCGCCCATTTCTCCGGGTGGAGTAACTAAAGCGAGAGAGAGTAAATCCGCAGCAACAATAACTTTTATACCTCTACTCGAGGCTGATTCGATTAAAGATTTGTAATTTTTTATTTCGCCGTTTGAATCTGGATTTTGAATTAACAGGGCAAATACGTCCTCAGTAAGTAATTCTTCGGATAGATCGTCGATTGCCACATCAATATTTCTAGGTTCCGCTCGATTTAGAATAACGCCGAGAGTTTGAGGGAAAACATCTTTGGATACTAAAAACTTACCCGCGTTCTTTTTCGCGCCTCTACGTAAATTCCAGAACATCAGCATAGCCTCGGCGGCGGCGGTCGCTTCATCCAACAGCGATGCGTTTGCCAATGGAAGCGCCGTAAGATCGCTTACCATTGTCTGGAAATTAAGAAGCGCTTCCAATCTTCCTTGTGATATTTCAGCTTGATACGGAGTATATTGCGTGTACCAGCCGGGGTTCTCGAGTATATTCCGAATAATTACCGACGGCGTTTTAGTAGGATAATATCCGAGACCGATATAATCTTTCACAACTCTATTTTTCGAGGCTAATTCCCGAATATGCCGAAGAAAGTTATTTTCGTCCATTGCTTCGGAAATTTTTATCGGTTCCCGCAGCCTTATTTCCTCCGGAATGGTTTTATTAATCAGGCCGTCAAGAGAATCAACTCCTATTTCATCTAACATCAACTCAATATCTTTCTTACGAGGTCCGATATGGCGATTCATAAATTGGTCATAATGTTTAATTGATGACATATTTACTCCGATAATTGGCAATATTAACAAAAATTGATTGGTAAATATAGTTAATTCTTAAGAACGGAAGATTTATTTTGCATTTTTTGAAGAGCTATTTTCGCGGCTTTCTGCTCGGCGGATTTTTTATTTTTACCCACTCCTTGCCCGAATTCAATTTCATCAATGAAAACTTTGGCAATAAATGTCTTGTCATGCTCGGGACCGTCGGAGGAGGTTATTTTATAAACGGGGGGTTTCATTTTGTTCGAATGAGTGAACTCCAAAAGCTGTCCTTTGAAGTTCCTATCTATTTTGAATTCGCCGGAAACGTAACTCGGATCGATGAGAGTATTATTGATAAACTTACGAACCGCTTCAATTCCTTTATCCATATAAACCGCGCCGGCAAGAGCTTCGTAAGCGTCGGCTAATATAGTTTTCAGTCCTTCGTCGCTGTTGCCCAAAAAATTCTTTTTGAAAAAGACCAGGTCTTCCATTCCAATTCGTTTTGCGGTTCTCGAAAGAGATTCCCTGTCAACAATATGCGACCGCGCTTTTGTTAAGAATCCCTCTTCTTTCCCTAGAAACTTGGTAAAGAAGAATTCCCCCACAATTAAGTCAAGAACGGCGTCTCCGAGATATTCCAGCCTCTCGTTGGATTTTTCAAATTTATCATCTTCACCGAGAAAGGAACGGTGGGTTAAAGCTTTAAGATAATATTCATTATCGGTAATTCTGTATCCGACAATTTTTTCGAGTTTGTCAATATGCGCGGCGTACACATCTCGAAGTTCTTTCTTTTTGAACTTCCTGGATCTGCGTAGGAAGTTAAATATACTCATGCCGAAATTTTCACTCAGATTTTTTTGAATAATATCGAAGCGTTATGACCGCCGAATCCGAAAGTATTACTCAGAGCGTAAGTTATTTCCCTTTCAACCGGAGTATTCGGGCAGTAATTCAAATCGCATTCCGGGGACGGTTCGTCCAAATTTATTGTAGGAGGAACGATAGATTTATTTAACGCCATTATCGAAGCGATTGCTTCAACCGCTCCGGCTGCTCCAAGTAAATGCCCGGTCATAGATTTTGTGGAACTAACTAACAGTTCGTACGCATGATCTCCGAATACAGTTTTGATAGCGAGGGTTTCATTTTTATCGTTCAGTTGGGTTGAAGTGCCGTGAGCATTAATATAATCTACTTTATCAGGTTCAACTTGAGCGTCTCTGAGAGCTTCGCGCATAGAACGAGCCGCGCCTTCGCCTTCGGGAGCCGGAGCTGTAATATGAAAAGCGTCGCCGGTTAATCCGACTCCTAACACCTCGCCGTAAATTTTAGCTCCGCGGCTTTTTGCTAATTCGTATTCCTCCAGAATAAGAGTTCCCGAACCTTCGCCCATTACAAAACCGTTTCTGTCTTTGTCGAAAGGTCTGGAAGCTACTTCATATCTATCGTTCCATGTTGAAAGAGCGCGAGCGGAATTAAAGCCTGCAACCGCCATTGGAGTAATTGAGGCTTCGGTGCCACCGCAGACAATAAAATCTGCGCTCCCGCGCTGAATGAGCATAAACGCGTCTGCAATTGCGTGAGACGCGGTAGCGCATGCGGAAGTTGTCGCATAGTTGGGTCCTTTCAATCCGTATTTAATTGAGATCTGTCCGGCGGCGATATCGGAAATCATCATCGGCACAAAGAAAGGACTAACTCTTCTCGGTCCGCCGTTAACAAAAGCGGTATGCTGCTTTTCAAAAATGTTCATACCGCCGATTCCGCTGCCGTAAATAACCCCAAATCTTTCTTTATCAACCGATTCGAGGTCCAAAGCCGAATCATCCAGAGCCATTTTAGCCGTAGCCATGGCGTAATGAGTAAAAGGGTCCATTCGTTTGGCTTCTTTAACGTCCAAATATTCGGAAACGTCAAAATTCTTTACCTCGCAGGCAAATTTGGTAGTAAATTTTTCGGTGTCAAATCTTGTAATAAGATTAGCGCCGCT
>CAYNUJ010000030.1:11871-23364 GCA_964400095.1 uncultured Melioribacteraceae bacterium | reverse complement strand
AACGCGAGTTATTATACTTACCTTTCGCCGAAGGTTGTGGAAAACTGGCTGCGGCAATTGGAAGAAGCGGATGATTTTTTATTCACGGTAAAACTCCACATGGATTTTACTCATAAACATTCGTACGACGAAACGAGGATAAAAGCGGCGAGGTATAATCTCGATTTGCTGAAGGAATCGGAGCGGCTGGGCGGATTGTTGATACAGTTTCCCTATTCGTTCGATTGCACAAGCGCTAACGTGGATTACATGCGTAAATTGATAGAAGCGTTCGACGGTTACGATAAATTTGTGGAGGTGCGGCATCGTTCGTGGCAGAATAAAAAAGCAAATACAATCACGTTCTGTACAATCGATCAGCCGCAGATTGGCGAGGCGATTGAGTTTAAACCGATAGTGGGAAATGATTGCGCGTATATTCGTTTTCACGGACGCAACGCGGAAGCTTGGAAGCAGTCCATCAATAATTTCGGCAAAAAGCAAACATACGAAGAGCGCAGCGCGCGTTACGATTATCTCTACTCTTCAGGCGAACTGGCGGAAATAAGTTTTAAAATAAAAGAGATTTACGATAAGGCTAAGAAAGTGTTCATTATTATGAATAATCATCCTCAGGGTAAAGCCGTTGCCAATGCTTTTGAACTGCTGCATTATTTAAAAAACGGCGCGAAAATTAAAATGCCGGGAACTATTGTAAAGGCTTATCCGAACTTGAGGGAGTTTTCTCTGAAAAGTAATTAGAAAAATTAATCCGAGTATATTTTATAGGAGCGGAAAAAATAGTAATTGAATTACGCCATTCCCAAATTTATTGAATTCAATTTCGAAGTGATTTCTTCTTCTAAAAGTTTGAACTTGTTATCGAGATAAAATTCACGTTCTTTAGCGTCGAGTAACGAACCTAAGGTTACTTTAAAATCTCTCGCTTTAAAGTTTTGTATAATATCGCGTATTGCTTCAAGTTCCGTTTTATTCGCGGGCAATTCAATTCCCCGCATTATTAAAAATTGAATATCGAAAGCGTCGCGTATTAGTTTACGGGAGAGTATTGCCGCTATTTTGTTTTTCATCATTTGTTCAAGAGTTAAGCCTTGAACTTTTACTTGTATGGATGTGAACTTTGAGAACGCAATTTTGCTTTCCCATTCGAAATTTGTTTGACCTTTGCGAATTTCTATTTTGAGGCTTCTTCTAACGCCTTTTTTTCGGAATTGAAACAATAAAGTGTTCCTTTTATTTGCGGAATCCAAAATAGAATATTTTTCCGATAACGCTAATTTTAGTTTTTTGAAAACGTCTTTTGAATCGGTTGATTTTTTAAGCCAGAAATCGAGATCTGTGGAATAGCGATTTAAATTGTGGCATAATCTCAGCATTGTGGCGCCGCCGAAATAGAGCGAATCCAATATTCTGATTGAATTGAGTAATTCCAGAACTCCTATTTCAAAAATTTCGAGAGATTGTAAGTCTTGCATATTTTTCCCCAGAACCTTTTTGTTAAAACGTTTGTTCTTTTGATGAAATCGTCAACTAATTGTATGTTCAGTTTGCCGAAGTCGATAGCCTCGAAATCGCAGTTATATCTACCGAGCGAGGTTAAATAAAGAGAATCGGCGAAAGCCTTTTCGGGCGTTGCAATAAAAAAAGAGTTTTTCAATTCAAAGCCGCAATAGAGAGGCTTTTTTACTAAACTAAAAGTAAATTCGATATTGTTAACTCTAAACGATTTTGTTCTTTTAAGAGCCACTGATTCGATAAAATTGCGCTGCTGTTGAGTGGTAATTTCATAATAGCTCAAAGCCGTTGTTAAAGAAACATAAGACGGCGTTTGCAGTAAATTTGCAATCTTAAATAGCTCGTCTTCCGGCAGTTGATTGAATTTAACGGGGGTGATGTATAATCCCCGTTTAAGTCTGAATAAGCGCTTGTTTTTTACATATCTGGCGGCGGCTACATGAGCGGATTCTTTGCTGACGGAGAGCAGCTTTTCAATATCTTCAATTCCCAGTAAAAATTTTTTTGCATTATTTAGTTGTTCTATGTTCATAGTAAATATATTAACTTAACACTATTGTTAAGTTAATATATTTAGCAGAAAATTAAAAGAAAATTCAGAAATATTTTTAAAATAATGTTTTAAAAAAGTTGCATCTTAATTATTGAATTTTTAAGTTGCACATTAAGTATAAACGGGCAATTTAGTTTTTTAAGACGCCATTTCAGGCTGATAATATTCTCTTTCTATTTGCGGTTTGAATTTAATCGGGCTTAGCCCTATTCTATAAATAAATTCATTCTAAAACAATGAGGAGGCAATTATGAAAATTGCGCGTATGAATCCTTACGAGGGGAATACGAAAACCCGCGCTTTCTTCGATCTCGAAACCGAAGAAGGCATTATCATTAAAGGTTTTACTTTAATAGACGGTCCAAACGGATTGTTTGCAGGCATTCCAAACGAAAAAGGGAAAGACGGGAACTATTATGATAAAGTTATATTTCCCGCCGAGTTAAAAAAACAGTTGAACAATATGGCTCTCCATAAATACGACGAGCTGAAAGCTCATCACGTTTAATATTTGTGAATAATGTGACCTGTATTTTTTGCTTTTGATTGAAAACAGGTCACATTATTTAAATTCTTATTTTTATTGGGGACTCAATGTCAATTGATATGGATTTAGCTGCATTATCAGAGATTTAATATTGGTGACTATAGAGGTATATGATTTTGTGGAATCCCTTTACCGAAGGTATGAAGAATATATTCTCCAAAAGGGAATTCACGAACTTGAAAGCAGCTCCAAAAGTTATAAATTTCTCGAGGACGAAAAAGATATTTATACTGTAAATGATATTATAACACATACATCTCATATTTAACCTATTAAAAATGGCAACAATCTTTCATCTCGATCTCGATTCCTTTTTTGTTTCGGTCGAAAGGATACTCGATCCTTCGCTTAAAGGGAAGCCCGTAATTGTAGGGGCGAATCCGGAATACGGCAGGGGAGTGGTAGCCGCGTGTTCGTACGAAGCGCGGGAATACGGGCTCCATTCCGCTATGCCCATTAAGCAAGCGTATCGACTTTGTCCGAACGGAATTTATCTGCACGGACATCACCAAGAGTACAGCCGATTTTCCAAAGCGGTGAAAAAGATTTTGGAACAATACGCGCCGCAGTTAGAGCAGGCTTCTATTGACGAGTTCTATATGGATTTTACCGGAACGCGGCGATTGTACGGTTCGATGTTTGCGTTCGCAAAAAAAATACAATATGAAGTTGAGAATATGTTATCGCTTCCGTGTTCTATCGGAATCGGCTCAAATAAAACAATTGCAAAAATATGTTCGGATTACGCGAAGCCAAAAGGCGTAACATACGTACTGCCCGGAATGGAAAAGGATTTTCTATCTCCATTGCCGGTAGAAACGATTCCTGGCATTGGGAAAGTTACAAAACAAAAATTAAACGAAAAGGGATTTTATTTAATTGGCGATATAACAAAAGTAAACGAAGATTATCTCGCGGCGGCGTTTGGTAAATATGGTTTGGATATTTGGCGTAAAGCGCATGGCAAAGGGAAAGAATATTTGAATTCGCCGAGCAAACAAAAAAGTATTTCCAAAGAGCGCACATTCGGCGCGGACGTGTTGGATGTGGGAAAAATGGAAGATACATTATTTAAATTAACGGGAGAGGTATGCCAAATATTGCGCGACCGCAATTGGCAGGCGGCAACGGTGAGTTTGAAATTACGTTATTCCGATTTTGTGACCATTACCCGCGATAAAACGATAAAGCCAACCGACGACGATAAAATAATTTTCGATACCGTTAATAATTTATTTAGGAAGTCGTACACGCGCAGAGTAAGCATACGTTTAATTGGGATTCGGTTAACGAAATTCAGCGAATTTGCCGAACAGGAAATATTATTTGAAGACAAAGAAACGATACGTAAAAAAATGTTCCGCGCGATAACAAATATCCGAAACAAATACGGATTTTCATCAATAAAATTTGGTGCATCGCCATAACCCGCGGTAGGCTCAGGCTTCAGCCTGAGCCATTGGGGTGATAACGATATAATTCAATCAATTAAAACAAACATGAATGATCATGAAACCGATAATAACAAAAAAGCATCGTTTGCCATTATCGGCATATAGTGGACGGAAAAAGGTTGCATTCACGATTGTTGAAAAGGAAAGACGTAAAATGTTTGTTACGGATTACATGTTTACAGAAATGGAAAAAATTCTCAAAGAGGTAATGCGGGAAAGAAATTGTTGGGCGCGTATTTATTTGTTTATGCCGGACCATGCGCATTTAATAATAGAGGGATGCGAAGAAAATGCCAACGTAAAAAAGTGTATGGATTTATTTAAGCAGAAGTCGGGATATTGGTTGTCACAAAATAAAATTATGTTTCGTTGGCAGCATGATTATTATGACCATATCATTAGGAACCGAAATGACCTTAGGCGGCAGACAAAGTATATATTGAACAATCCGGTGCGTGAGGGGATTGTTGATGTGTGGTATGAATATTCGTATTGGGGAACGGAAATATTTGAACGGGAAGAAATGACGGAGATGGTACAACGGTATGGAGCGGAATTCGTCGTTGATTTTATAACGGATTATAAATCGGACGCTCCAAATGCCATGTAGGCGGATGTTGTTGTGTGTTGTAGGCGGATGTTGAAACATCCGCCTACAATACGCGACGATGAAAAATAATTATGTTCCCCATCCACGCGCATTCATATTACTCGATTTTGGAGGCGACCATCCCGGTCGATAACCTTATTGCGTTCGCCAAAAGAAACGGGAGCAATTACGTTTCTCTTACGGATACGAACGGAATGTACGGATTGATTCAATTCGCAAAGAAGGCGGAAGATGAAAATATAAAACCTGTGCTCGGTTCTTTAATTGACGATCCGAAGGACGACAAATTGGCAGCGGTGTTTATCGCAAAAAATAACCGCGGGTATGCGGAACTGTGCAAAATAATTACCGCGCGAAAATTGAAAGATGATTTTCTGTTGAGCGACGCAATCAACAATTCTTCCGGAGATCTCTTCATTATTTCCTCATCCATTGATTTGATAAAAGGGATAAATTTTAAAAAGCAGCTAAAGAAGAATTTTTTTGTTGAATTGATTTCCACAAAATCAAAAAGAAAAAGCGCGAGGGAATTGTATAACTATGCGCTAAATAACGGACTGCAAATTGTGGCTTCTCAGCCGGCTTATTTCGAAACGCCCGATGATTATTTGCTTCACAAAGTTTTAAGAGCCATTAAATTGAACACAACGATAAGTCTGCTGAGCGATGATGAAATAGCCGACGAAGAATATTATTTAAGAACTCCCAAAGAAATGAAAGAAATTTGGCGCGCGCTGCCGGAAGCGCTTTGGAATGCTAAATATATTGCTCAAAATTCGAATGTTAATTTGAAATTCGGCGAATATAAATTCCCCCTCTTTCCGTTGCCACCGGGTGAAACCGCGTTTTCATATTTATGGAAAATCACTTTCCGCGGTTTGGAGGAAAGATATCATCCGATTACCGAAAAGGCGGTCAAAAGATTACAGTATGAATTGGAAGTTATAGACGAACTCGGATTTGCCGATTATTTTTTGATTGTGTGGGATATTGTCCGCGAGGCGCATAAAAGAAATATGCTTACCGTCGGTCGCGGGTCGGCGGCTAATAGTCTTGTGGCGTACTGCTTGAAATTAACGCAGGTAGATCCGCTGGAACATAATTTATATTTCGAGAGGTTTTTGAATAGGGGAAGAACCTCTCCGCCGGATGTGGATTTGGATTTTTCTTGGAGAGAGCGGGACGAAATTGTACGATATGTTTTTGAAAAATACGGCTACGACAAAGTAGCGATGATTTCTACAACCGTAACTTTCCGCGCTCGTTCGGCTTTTCGCGAGGCGGCTAAAGTTTTTGGAGTGTCTAATCGGGAAATTTCGAAATTCAGTAAGTTAATTCCGTGGACGAGCGCTAAGAATTTACCGGAATTGGCGAAAAAATTTCCCGAAGCGAAAAATCTTGATTTTAAAAGCGAACCGTGGAAAAACATAATCGAAATAGCCGCTAAATTAGCAGGGTATCCCCGGCATTTGAGCATTCATGCGGGGGGCATAATAATTACACAGAATACGATTACCGATTACCTTGCTTTGGAGTACGCAAGTAATAAAGGTTTAGGTCTAATTATCACTCAGCCGGATATGTATCCGGTGGAGGATATGGGATTAATAAAAATTGATTTGCTTAGCCAAAGATCGCTGGGAGTTCTTAGAGATTCTATTACACAGATAGATTACAACAAGCAGAATATGTAAAAAACTTTAATTATGATTTAAATTTTCATAATCACACCCGTTCAACGGGACATCGTATCTTTGAAATCATCGGGTAATTCGTTATTTTTGCACCTTAAGGTCTATTTTAGTTCTTTTTTTTAGGACAAATCACGGCAAATTTCCATATTTAAGAATTACCGGAAAGAGAATAGTAAGCGATATAATTGAAAATGCGATAATGGGACATAAAAGATTTATGGTCTAATTTTTGTTGGTATAGAAAGATTTGAGGAAAACTAAATTATATAAAGGAGAATTTAATGGAAACAAGAAAGATTACAATCGACGGGAACGAAGCCGCCGCCGATGTAGCGTATCAGTGCTCTGAAGTGATTGCAATTTATCCTATTACTCCGTCTTCGGGTATGGGGGAAATGTCCGACGCCTGGTCCGCTGCCGGAAGAAAAAATATTTGGGGTACCGTTCCCAGAGTAGCCGAAATGCAGAGTGAAGGGGGCGCATCCGGCGCGGTTCACGGTTCTCTGCAAAGCGGAGCGTTAACAACTACTTTTACGGCTTCGCAAGGGTTGCTTTTGATGATTCCCAATATGTTTAAAATTGCCGGAGAACTAACGCCTACCGTGTTTCATGTTTCGGCTAGGTCAATTGCCGCTCAAGCTCTTTCTATATTCGGAGATCATAGCGATATTTATGCCACGCGACAAACCGGATTTGCTCTATTAGCTTCCGGCTCGCCCCAGGAAGTAATGGATTTGGCGACAATAGCTCACAGAGCAACTTTGGAATCGAGAATTCCTTTCCTTCATTTCTTCGACGGATTTAGAACTTCCCACGAGATCCAAAAAATTGAAAAAGTTCCAACGGAAATTGTACGCGCTATGATTGACGACAGCTATATTACCGCTTTTAGAGAAAGAGGAATGAATCCGGAGCGTCCCTTTATACGCGGAACGGCTCAAAATCCGGATGTATATTTCCAAGGCAGGGAGACTGTAAATAAATATTACGCGGTAACTCCTGGTATTGTTCAGAATGCGATGGATAAATTTGCCGAACTTACCGGCAGACAATATAAATTATTCGATTATTACGGCGCTCCCGACGCAAAACGGGTAGTAATTATGATGGGCTCCGGCTCTGAAGCCGCCGAGGAGACTGTAGAATATCTGAGTGGAAAAAACGAAGAGAAAGTCGGTCTTATTAAAGTGCGCTTGTATAGACCGTTTTCCGCGGAACATCTGATTGCCGCGCTTCCGAGTTCGGTTGAAAAAATTGCGGTATTGGATAGAACAAAAGAGCCGGGTTCACAAGGCGAACCGATGTATTTGGATGTTGTAACCGCAATTTCGGAAGCAATGACTTCGAATAATCCTCCGTTTGCTAAAATGCCGAAAATTACCGGGGGACGCTACGGATTATCTTCGAAGGAATTTACTGCGTCGATGGTAAAAGGCGTTTACGACGAGATGAAAAAAGATTCTCCGAAAAATCATTTTACTATCGGTATTATTGACGATATAACAAATACAAGTATCGACTGGGACCCGAATTTTGAAATTGAAACAGACGATGTTTTCCGGGGAATGTTTTACGGATTAGGCGCAGACGGCACGGTGGGAGCGAACAAGAATACAATTAAGATTATTGGTACGGAAACGGATAATTATGCTCAAGGTTACTTTGTATATGATTCTAAAAAATCCGGTTCGACTACAGTTTCGCATTTGAGGTTCGGAAAGAATCCTATCAAATCCACTTATTTAATTCAGAGCGCGAATTTTGTCGGATGCCATCAATTTAATCTGTTGGAAAAATTTGACGTTCTCGGAAATATTGTTGAAGGCGGTACTTTTCTACTGAATTCGCATTATCCTAAAGAAGAAGTATGGGATAAATTACCCAAAAAATTACAGGAAGCAATTATAGATAAAAAGCTGAAATTTTACGTAATAGACGCTTACACTGTAGCTAAAAACAGCGGGATGGGGCAGAGAATAAATACAATAATGCAGACATGCTTCTTCGCAATATCCGGTATTTTACCTCGCGACGAAGCAATCGAGCAAATTAAAAAAGCAATTAAAAAAACCTACGGCGCTAAAGGAGAGGAAATTGTAAGAAAGAATTTCGAGGCTGTTGATAATACATTAGCGAATCTTTTTGAAGTTGAAGTTTCAGATTCTGCGACGAGCGAAATTGAATTGCCGCCAATCGTTCCGGATAATGCGCCCGACTATGTTAAAAACGTGCTTGCAAAAATGATGGCTGGTAAAGGCGACGAAGTTAAAGTAAGCGAAATGCCAGACGACGGCACTTTTCCCAGCGGAACAACTCAATGGGAGAAAAGGAACGTAGCTTTAGAAGTACCCGAATGGGATAAAGATGTTTGCATCCAGTGCGGTAAATGCGCTTTGGTTTGTCCTCACGCTGCAATTAGAATTAAAGCTTACGACGGGGCTTTGGTTGAAAACGCCCCGGAAACTTTCCAATGGACTAAAGTTAGAGGTAGGGATTTCGAGGAGAACACTGTTTACACAATTCAAGTTGCGGTTGAAGATTGCACCGGATGTACAATTTGTGTTGAAGTTTGTCCGGCAAAGAATAAACAGGAAACGAGACTCAAAGCTATCAACATGGTTGACCAGCTTCCGTTGAGGGAAAAAGAAAGAGTGAATTATGAGTTCTTTTTGAACTTGCCTGAGATGGATAGAACGAAAGTATCGATGACAACCGTTAAAGGCAGTCAGTTCCTTCAGCCGCTATTTGAATATTCCGGAGCGTGTTCCGGATGCGGAGAAACTCCTTATGTTAAATTAGCGACTCAATTATTCGGCGATAGAATGATTGTTGCGAACGCCACCGGGTGTTCTTCCATTTACGGCGGAAATTTGCCGACTACTCCTTGGACTATTAACAAAGAAGGAAGAGGTCCCGCGTGGAATAATTCCTTATTCGAAGATAACGCTGAATTCGGTTTCGGAATGAGATTAGCCGTTGATAAACATATCGAGCAGGCGGGAGAATTGTTGAAAGTACTCGAACCGCAGGTTGGCGCCGAACTGGTTAGTGAAATTCTAAATGCCGATCAATCCGGCGAAGCTGAAATTTATGAACAGAGATTAAGAGTGGAAACGCTTAAAAATAAATTGAAAGAAATCGATTCCCCCGAAGCTGAAAGATTATTGTCCTTAGCCGATTTTCTCGTTAAAAAATCCGTTTGGATTATGGGCGGCGACGGTTGGGCGTATGATATCGGTTACGGCGGATTAGACCACGTTTTGGCTTCCGGTAAAAACGTAAATATTCTTGTTCTCGATACGGAAGTTTATTCTAATACCGGCGGACAGATGTCCAAGGCAACCGGACTAGCCGCTGTTGCTAAGTTTGCCGCGAGCGGAAAAGAAACTCCCAAAAAAGACCTTGCTTTAATGGCTATGAGTTACGGGAATGTTTATGTTGCGCAAGTGGCAATGGGCGCAAACGATACTCAAACTTTAAGAGCGTTCCTTGAAGCCGAAGCATACGACGGTCCTTCGATTATTATTGCGTACAGCCATTGTATTGCGCACGGAATTAATATGGGCAAAGGAATGGAACATCAGAAAGCCGCTGTAGAGAGCGCCTATTGGCCGCTGTTCAGATTTAATCCGACGTTAATCGGAAGCGGTAAGAATCCTTTGAAACTCGATTCCAAACCGCCGAAAATTCATATGCATGATTATGCTTATACCGAAGCAAGATATAAAATGTTGACTAAATTCAAACCGGAAAACGCTAAACGCCTAATGGAATTAGCTCAAAAACATGTTGATAGAAAATGGCGCTATTATGAGCAGCTTGCCGGTATAGATTATTCATCGGAGAAAAATTAAAATATTAAAACACAGGAGAAAAAATGGATCTCAAAACTAAATATATGGGATTAGAATTAAAGAACCCGATTGTCCCGTCGGCGTCTCCGTTATCGCAAACTGTTGATTCGGTGAAGAAATTAGAAGACTCAGGAGCATCGGCAATTGTTGTGTATTCCTTATTCGAGGAGCAGATAACTCACGAGAGTGGGGAAGTGGATCATTATTTATCTTACGGTTCGGAGAGTTTTGCCGAGGCTACTTCCTATTTCCCCGAGCCGGAGGACTATAACTTGGGACCTTTTGATTATCTTGATCATATAGCGGATCTTAAAAAAGCAGTGGATATTCCTATTATTGGTTCTCTCAACGGTATTTCCGCGGGAGGATGGGTTCAATATGCTAAAAATATTCAGGACGCCGGAGCAGACGCTCTGGAACTTAATATTTATTACGTCCCGACAAATCCTGATTTATCCAGTTCCGAAATTGAGAATATGTATGTGGATACTTTGAAATCGGTTAAAGAGAAAATATCTATTCCGGTTTCCGTTAAACTCGGACCATTCTTTACAAGTTTCGCCAATATAGCTAAGAGGCTTGACGAAGCGGGAGCAGACGGTTTGGTTCTTTTTAACAGATTTTATCAGCCGGATATAGATTTGGAAAAATTGGAGGTTGTTCCTAACCTTGTGCTTAGCACAAATTGGGAAATGAGGCTTCCCCTTCGGTGGATTTCTATTCTTTATAATAAAATAAACGCCTCAATAGCGGCAACGAGCGGTATTCAAAATCATCTCGACATAATCAAAATAATTATGGCCGGCGGGGATGTGGCAATGATAGCTTCAGAATTGCTGCGAAACGGTTACGACCGAATAGGCGAGATAATTGCCGAAATGAATAACTGGATGGAAGAAAAAGAATACGATTCCATTGAGATGATGAAAGGCAGTATGAGTCATCGATCTTGTTCCGAACCTTCAGCTTTCGAAAGAGCAAATTATATGAAACTGCTTAATAGTTATAAGGTTATTCAATAGATTATAAATAAAAGAGGGGATTAATAAATAATCCCCTCTTTGTACCGAAGTTCAGTCGTAAAAACCGACTGAACAAGCCCGGTCATCCAACCCGATCGAAAAATTCCAGTCGTAAAATCCGACTGGATAAACCCAGTCGTAAAACTCGAATGTTGTAAAGGAATCGAATTTACACAGACGGCGCTTGCGTCTGTGCCGGCGCATCCTTGCGGATAACTTTGGCTAAAAACTTTCTACCGTGAGT
>CAYNUJ010000030.1:0-11771 GCA_964400095.1 uncultured Melioribacteraceae bacterium | reverse complement strand
TCGCGTTTTTTGCGACGTCGGCGGATTCCGCCACTCCGGCAAAAAGACAAACTCAGTACTTCAAAATTGAAATCGAAAAATATATCTTATGAATTTATTTTCCAAGTTTATTTGTTAATTTCGACAGTTCTGCCGAATATAAAATCTAAATTTTTCAAAGATTTTTCCAAATCAAAAACCGCCACAATCTCATCGGGAGAAAGGTACTTCGAAACCTCAGCCGAGTTTAGGAGTTCTTCTTTCAAAGATTTCTTTTCGTCCCGCCAGACTTCCATTGCCGGAGTTTGAACCAATTTATATGCTTCTTCACGAGTCGCTCCCTTTTCGACTAACTGAAGCAGAACTTTCTGAGAAAAAATTAATCCTCTGGTTCTATTTAAATTATTAAGCATGTTTTCGGGATAAATTACTAAATTATCAATCAAATTGATAATTAAGTTAAGCATATAATTTAATGTAATTGTACTATCGGGAACAATGACGCGCTCAACGGAGGAATGCGAGATATCCCTTTCATGCCAGAGCGCTACGTTTTCTAAGGCAGCCATTGCATTCGAGCGAAGCAGACGCGCCAATCCGGTGATTCTTTCGGAAACAATCGGATTCCTTTTGTGCGGCATAGCGGAGGAACCTTTCTGTCCCTTTGAAAAATATTCTTCAGCTTCCAATACTTCCGTTCTTTGAAGATGACGAATTTCGACCGCTATCTTTTCCAGGGAAGCTCCTATTACCGCAAGTGTGGAAAGAAACTCTGCATGACGGTCGCGCTGAATAACCTGCGTGCTTACCGACGCCGGTTTTAGTCCCATTTTAAGGCAGACATATTCTTCCACTTTCGGCGAAAGATGATCGAATGTTCCGACCGCGCCTGAGATTTGTCCAACGCTGATTACATCGATTGCTTTCTCCATGCGTTCGATGTTTCTGTTGCATTCTTCGTACCATAAAGCAAATTTCAATCCCATAGTTGTGGGTTCCGCATGAATGCCGTGGCTTCTGCCGACGCATATAGTGCGCTTATGTTCCAATGCTCTTTTTTTCAAAACGGATGCAAATTCATTCAATTGATTTAACAGAATTTCCCCGGCAGTTTTCATCTGATACGAAAGCGTCGTATCTAAAATATCGGAGGAAGTCATTCCGTAATGAATATGCCGCGACGCGGGTCCCACATATTCGGCTACATTTGTCAAAAATGCAATTACATCGTGTTTGGTAGTTTCTTCGATCTCAAGAATTTTATCGACGTCGAAATTAGCTTTCTCTTGAATTTCAATAAAATCTTCTTCCGGTACGTCTCCCATCTTCACCCTCGCTTCCACGGCAAGCGTTTCAATTTTCAACCAAGTAGAATACTTAAATTCGTCTTCCCAAATATTGCCCATCTCGGGGCGCGTATATCTTTTAATCATTGCGCGGCTCTAACCTCAATTTAATAGTTAAAATTTCATCATTCCTTCTGATTTTCAATTTAATAACATCTCCGGTTCTGTATTCTTGGAGAACGCCGATTAACATGTTATCGTCGTCAATACTAAAATTATTTACATGCGTAATAATATCTCCAACAGCAATACCGGCATCATCGGCTGGAGAAGAAGGGATGACATGAGTTACAATCACTCCTTGAGCTACAGGGAGTCCATAATACTTAGCTATTCCCTGGTCAATTTTTTGAACCGAAAGCCCGGTCCAAAACTTTCTGTCAACCGATCCGCTCTTTTTCAATTCTTCGATAATCCTTTTGATTTTATTTACCGGAATAGCAAATCCTACTCCTACGTTTCCTCCCGTTTCGGAATAGATCAATGTATTCATCCCGATTATTTGCCCAACGCTGTTAACCAATGGACCGCCGCTGTTGCCGGAATTTATTGACGCGTCAGTCTGAATCATATCAAGGTAAAATCTATCTCTCGATCGTCCGAGATTCATATTCGTATTACTTATTACCCCGACGGTAACAGTCGGTTTGTCGTTTATTTCAAATAGCCCGAAAGGATTACCGAATGCTATCACCCATTCGCCTATCATTAAATCTTTTGAACTGCCTAACTTGATGTAAGGTAATTCTTTTTCCGTATCAATTTTAAGCAGACATATATCGGAGATTAGATCGGAACCGACTAACTTTGCGTCGTAGTGTTTACCGTCTGTCATGGTCACAATAATTTTACTCGCGTTTCCCGCAACGTGGTCGTTTGTGATTATATATCCGTCGGGAGATATGAGCGCGCCCGAACCTAAACTTTTCACTTCTCTTTGAAAAACTCTATCCCCGAAAAAGTAACGGAAGAACGGTTCCTGATTCCAGGGAGAGCGGTATTTTCTGATTTCGGTAACGTTAATACCTACAACCGCGCCGCTTACACTTTTTACGGTCTCAGTGATTATATTATGTCTCTGCGCGTAAAGATTATTTGTTGCGGATGCTGCGGATTCTGTTTTACTTGCGGTTTGTCCGGTTTGTTTTATCTCGGACGCTTCCGCGTTCAGCGAATTTTCCCTCGCAAAGACAATTTTATCGTTAAAATAAAAATACGAAAATATGGTTGTCAGAATTAGAATTGTCATCAGCGACGAAACAAAAGCAATTTTAAAGTTTCTCATCTTTATTCCTTTTAAATTCATTCGTTTTAGAGAACCAGTTCTTAATTGGTTCCCAATGTTTAATAAGAATTATCGACATCATAATTGTTGTCATCAATTGAAAGATTATAGGATTATCCGAATGGGGGAATGTATATTTATTAATTATATCTCCCGAACTCCAAGCAAGAGCGATACTCAAAATTGTAGCCGAGATATTTCCGAAATGAACATTTTTTCGGAATACGTAAGCAATAGCCCAAAGCAGCAACCATAAAATAAGAACCAACGGCGCAATCATTAATGTGCCGCCTGCAGCGGTTGCAAGTCCTCTTCCGCCTTTGAAACCGAGCCACGGATTAAAACAATGCGCGAGCACGGCAAAAATCAACGCAATTGCCGAAGCGGTAAAACTTTCAGGTATTATCATTCCAACCAATAATACCGCAAGCAATCCTTTGCCGGCGTCAATTAGCAATACTACTATGCCGATTCCTTTGGAAGAAGTTACCTTTATTGAATTAAAGGCTCCCACATTTCCCGATCCCTCATTCAATATATTAATTTTATGCTTCTTTTTAACAATCAAATATGCCGTGGGAAATGAGCCAAATATGTATCCGATTAATACGACTACTAAGTAAATCATTATTCCTAAATTTTTTATTCCACAAAAATAGCTATTTTTAAAGGAAGAATAACTTAAAAAATATTCATTTAAATTAGAAAAATGTTTTTGTCAATATTGTTTTTTTAATATTTTAACTATACATATCATCCCAAATTTTCAGAAATAAAGATTTAACAAAAGTAAGGAGCAAAAATGTTTAGATTTCAGGGAAACTTTAGCGTTATTCCCAGTCTGCCCGAAGAGTTAGAACCGCTTCGCGAAATATCTTTCAATATATTTTGGTCGTGGAATCAAGATTCCATAAAGCTGTTTAGAAGAATTGATAGAGAAATATGGGAGGATACAAATCACAATCCCATAAAACTATTAGGGAGAGTAAGCCAACAGAGGCTTAAAGAACTTTCGGAAGATTACGGATTTGTTTCCCACATGAATAGAGTTTATCTGCAAATGCAGGTTTATCTCGAAGAAATTTCCTGGTATCAGGAAAATTATAAATTCGACAACAAACCCTACATCGCATATTTTTCGGCTGAATTCGGATTAACCGAATGCCTTCAAATTTATTCCGGCGGGCTTGGGGTACTTTCAGGCGATCATCTTAAATCGGCTTCCGATTTGGGAATCCCAATGGTTGCGATCGGACTTTGCTATGCGGAAGGTTATTTCCAGCAGTATTTAACGAACGACGGGTGGCAGCAGGAAAGATATCAACTGAACGATTTTTATAATCAGCCTATGACTCTTGTAAAAGACAAAAAAGGAGAAAAAGTAAAAATCTCTTTAAATTTTCCGGGAAGGGAACTCCATATCCAGGTTTGGAAAATTCAAGTGGGCAGACTGCCTCTTTATTTGCTCGATACGGATTTAGATGAAAATTCCGATGAAGACAGAGCAATTACGCGCACATTATACGGCGGCGATAACGAAACTCGAATTCAGCAGGAAATCGTTCTTGGAATTGGCGGTATCAGAGTTCTGCACAAGTTAGGGATTATTCCTCTCGTTTGTCATATGAACGAAGGTCATTCGGCTTTCCTCGGTTTGGAAAGGTTAAGAATTCTACAGAGCAAGTATGGATTGAGTCATCATGAAGCGAGGAATATTAATTTTTATTCTAATATTTTCACAACGCATACGCCCGTGCCCGCAGGGATTGATATTTTCCCGAAATCATTGATTGAAAAATATCTCGGCGAATTTTACCGTAACGAACTTCACATATCCGATAAAGAATTTTATAAAATGGGTACTATCGAAAAAGATAAAGACCCTGAACAATTTAATATGGCGCATCTTGCAATGAATATGGCCGGATTCGTAAACGGAGTCAGCAAACTTCACGGCGACGTATCGAAGAACCTCTGGGTGGAAGGATTTAAGGGAATACCTTTCGACGAAATACCAATTGATTACGTAACCAACGGGGTTCATATGCAGACACACCTTTCCAACGAAATGAGGGAATTGCTTGTGCGTTACTGCGGAGAAAATTTCTTCGAGAATCTCCGCTCGGAAGAACATTGGTCCAGAATTATGGAAATTCCGGATGAGGAATTGTGGAGAACTCACGAAAGACGAAGAGAGCGCTTAGTTGCTTTCGCGAGGCAGAGACTTCAAAAACAAATACTGCAGCGGGGAGGTTCGCACAGCGAGTTAAACAGCGCGAAGGAAACTCTTAATCCCGGCGCGTTAACTATCGGTTTTGCGAGGCGGTTTGCTACTTATAAAAGAGCCACATTGATTTTTAGAGATGTTGAGCGGCTTGCGAGCATACTCTGCAATGCAGACTTTCCTGTGCAGATAATAATAGCCGGTAAAGCTCACCCGAAAGATGTTGCGGGAAAGGAATTTATTCAGGAAATTATTCAGTTTTCAAAGGAGGAACACCTTAGGAAAAGAATTGTATTCCTCGAAAATTACGATATGAATGTCGCCCGTTATATGGTTGAAGGATGCGATATTTGGCTTAATAACCCTCGCAGACCGTATGAAGCGAGCGGTACTTCCGGAATGAAAATTATTGCCAACGGCGGATTAAATTTTTCGGTTCTCGACGGCTGGTGGGACGAAGCCTACAACCGCGAAGTCGGATGGCGTATCGGCGACCGTGAATCTTTTGAGAACGAAGATTACCAGGATGAGATAGAATCCCGCTTAATCTATGAAACTCTGGAAAAAGAGATTGTTCCTATGTTTTACGATAGGGGAGAGGATAAACTTCCGAGAGGATGGATTAAAATGGTGAAAAATTCCATGTCTCAGCTCGGACCGCTCTTCAATATGGATAGAATGGTTGAGCAATACACTCAGAAATTTTATCTCCAGGCGCTTGATAGAAGAAAAATGCTTGTCAAGGACGACTGGAAACTCGGAAGGGAATTCACCGTTTGGAGAGATAACATTTACAGAAATTGGGATAAAGTAAAAATTGTTAAATTCAAAAGCGATGGGGAAAACGGTAATTATAAAGTCGGCGCTAATTATCCTATTTCGGCAGTTGTGGAATTGGGCGGCTTAACTCCGGACGATGTTGAAGTGCAAATTTATTACGGAGATATGAATAAACAGGGAGAAATTCACGCGAATCAATTTACTCCGATGAAATCGGACGGAAAAATAACCGATTCGTCGCGCTATAAATATAGCGGCGAAATAGAATGTATTGAAACGGGAAATTTCGGTTTCACGCTAAGAATTCTTCCGAAACATGATTTGTTGATTAACAAATTCGAACTTGGTCTAATTCGATGGGCTTGATAATTAAGCCGTTTAGAGTTAAATTTAATATTCAAATTTTGAGAGAAAATTAAGTAAATGTTTTTAGAAACCCTTGATGTACGTAAAAACGATGTGTTGATATATTCTAAGAATTTGTTTGATTTCAATGCAAATTTTAAGATAATTTTTAAAAAAGAACCCGTAAAACGGGCAAAGAACATAAGTTATTTTGAAGTCTGCGAATTTGTGAAAGCCCCTGTTCCCAAGAACCTAATTGTTTACCGGTTACTCACTAATGTGCCGGATTTGGACTCATATTCAACCAAATACGGATATTTTGTCCGAATTGAATCCGGAATGGAGTTAATTTATTTTGATCCGATATTCGCGATTAAAGATTTGAGACATTTAAGATTTAATTTGGATCCGGGACAGTTCCGTTTTAAAGTTCAGCAGTTAGGTTTATCATATCAAGGCAAAGCCGAACTCGAAGCGAATTACGGCGAAATTTTCAGCTTCGATCTTACCGCGGTTGAAGCGCAGCATCAAAATGATAAAATATTTGCGGACGCGATTTTTGCGTTCGACGATTCGTTCATTGACGAAGATGACGAAGCGCTGGCTGCTTCCGAACCGTCCGGAGGATTCTTAAAAGAAGATAAAAATCGCGCACCTTTAAGTAAAATATCAGAAGATCATTCTTATGCTCAGAAAGATCTTTCAAAAGTATTTATCAATGATAAAAAAGACGCTTCTGTCGTTAGGAATAAAAATATCGACGGGCTGAAAAAAGCGCTTGGAATTAAAGAAACTGTAACAGATTTTCAATATCTCGCATCTTCGCGAAAAACCTTTGATGAGAGCAGTTCCGGTAAAAGTTCTTCTTTTTCGGCTTTTATCAGTGCGAGAAAAGAAGAAACAAAAAAAGACGTTGGCGAATTTGGAGAAGTTCCGGATCTTTTCACCTTATTCAAAAGCGCCGATAAAAAAGAGGGGATGTCTCAGTTGAAGGACCGTGGCGAGGTTCTGTTAAAATTGGATGAGATATAAGGTAATAAGTACATAGTTATTTAATATTTGGAGAAAATAATGAGAGTTCCGTTATTGGATTTGAAACCTCAATATATGCAATTAAAGGATGATATTGACAGAGCTGTTCTCGATGTAATTGATTCGCAGAGATTTATTTTAGGCCCCGGCGTTAAAGAAATGGAAGAAATGTTTTGCGATTTTCTTAATGTTAAACACGCATTCGGCGTAAGTTCGGGAACGGACGCGCTGCTTCTTGCGTTGATGGCGGCGGGAATTAAAGCCGGCGATGAGGTTATTGTTCCCACCTATTCTTTCTTTGCCACGGCGGGCGTTGTTTCAAGACTAAATGCCGTACCTGTTTTTGTGGATATTGATCCCATTACGTTTAATATCGATCCAAGCGCTATCGAAGCTAAAATTTCCGATAAAACTACAGCTATTATTCCCGTTCATCTTTACGGACAGTGTGCCGATATGAACCCGATTATGGATATTGCCAAAAAACATAATCTGAAAGTGATCGAAGACGGAGCACAGGCAATTTCCGCCCAATACAAAGACGGAAGACGCGCCGGAACAATTGGCGATATCGGATGTTTTTCATTTTTCCCGAGTAAAAATCTCGGCTGTTTCGGCGACGGCGGACTTGTTGTAACAAACGATGACGAATTAGCGTACAGATTGAAAATTATGCGGGTTCACGGCGGCGATCCGAAATATTATCATAAAGTAATCGGCGGTAATTTCAGATTGGACGCGCTGCAAGCTGCGGTAATTAAAGTTAAACTTCCGGCGTTGAATGAATGGAGCGCGGGCAGAAGAAAAAACGCTGAATTATATACGAAATTGTTTATAGAAGCCGGTCTTGCCGAGGGTGAAGGTAAAACTGAATTCGATGAAAATAATAAAGTATTACTTCCTAAACCCGTATATAAATCCAATCAATCAATCTCCGCCGAAGGCGGACAATCATCCAATCATACAGATCCTTTTTTAGAACTCGTAAATTATCATATTTACAACCAATATGTAATTCGCGTAGATAAACGAAATGAATTAAGAAAATATTTAACCGAAAAGGAAATCGGCAATGAGGTTTATTATCCTGTGCCTTTCCACAAACAAGAGTGTTTCAAGGATTTAATGACTACCAATGACATCGCGAGCGAAGCGAAACGCCCAATGACAGATGATTTTATTAATTCCGATTTTGCCGCAGACCATTCAATCGCTTTGCCGATTTATCAGGATTTAACCGAAGAACAGATCATGTACGTTGTAGAAAATATAGTAGATTTCATAAGAAATAATTGATTGTGACGAGCGTCATTGAAATTGATAATTAACAATTATTTAATCTGAACTGCTTTACAAATTGCTTTAGGTTAAATAGATTGGCAACGCTTATTTGATTATATGTGAAGATTTGATGTTATAGGTTTTGGGCGGGGTGTTTAGGCTTAGATTATATGAAAATGCAAATAATATATTATTATTTTTTTGAGCCATGTGACTCACGTGGCGGAGCTTTAAATGGAATTCAAGTTCAAAGGCGAAAGTAAAAAGTTCAAAGTTTCGATTATTACCTTTTTATTAATAGATATTGATTTTTGAACAATCTAAATGACAGATTATTTCAATTTATCATACGAGTTATAAAATTTTTGAAATCTGTTAAAAATTCTCCTATTAATAATGTTTTTATAACTCAGTTAACAAAAAGTAGTACTTCAACAGGCGCAAATTACGAAGAAGCGCAAGGAGCATATTCTAGAGCCGATTTTAGAACGAAGGTCTCTATAGCTCTGAAAGAAATGAGAGAAACTAATTACTGGTTGAGAGTTATTGATTCTGCTGAAAGTAGTGAAAACAAAGAAGAATTGAAATATTTAATTAACGAATCTATGGAATTGAAGAAAATTCTTGGAAGCATTTTTTCAAAAACTAGAAAATAAAAACTTTACACTTTACACTTTGAACTTCACACTTTGAACTTTGAACTTCACACTTTGAACTTCACACTTTGAACTTTGCACTTTGAACTTTGAACTTTACACTTTGAACTTTACACCCCTTTTTTAAGGTATTTCTATGACTTACAAACAAAATTTATTAGAAAAGATTAACTCCTACTCTGCCGTCATTGGCATAGTCGGACTTGGTTACGTAGGGTTACCTTTGGGATTGGAATTTGCCGAGAAGGAATTTAATGTTCTTGGATTTGATTTAGACGAAAGAAAAATTGAAGCTATTTCAGACGGTAAAACTTACATTAAACATATTCATTCCGAAAGAATTAAGAAATCAGTGGATGCCGGATATTTAAAAGCTACGACGGATTTTTCTCGTCTGCCTGAAGTTGACGCGATTATTATTTGCGTTCCTACTCCGCTCGACGCCCACCGCGAGCCCGATATGAGTTATGTTGAAGGAACGGCAAAAACAATTCAAAAATATTTACGCAAAGGACAACTCGTTACCCTTGAATCTACCACATATCCCGGAACGACTGAAGAATTGCTGCTGCCGTTGTTTGAAAATGCGCCTATTGAGCAGTCATTAGTCAATAGTCATTCGTCATTGGTAGAAGACTCTTCTCTTTCAGCGCCAATGACTAATGACAAAGCGACCAATGACAAATTTCTCGTCGGAGTTGATTTCTTCCTTGCCTACAGCCCGGAACGCGAAGACCCCAATAACCCGAACTTCAACACTCAGTCTATTCCGAAAGTTGTTGGCGGGATTACGGAGAATTGTCTTGAAGTGGCGCAGGCGCTTTATAATAAAGTAATTGTGAAAACCGTTCCGGTTTCTTCCGCGCGTGTAGCTGAAGCGGCGAAAATCGTTGAAAATGTTTACCGTTCGATAAATATTGCTCTTGTAAACGAACTGAAAATGGTTTTTCACAAAATGGATATAGACGTTTGGGAGGTAATTAACGCCGCCGCGACAAAACCGTTCGGATTTCATGCTTTTTATCCCGGTCCCGGACTCGGCGGGCACTGCATCCCAATCGATCCCTTTTATCTCACCTGGAAAGCGCGCGAATTTGAAGTAAATACAAAATTTATTGAATTAGCGGGCGAGATTAATACTCATCAGCCATATTATGTAGTCGCTCGCGCAATGGAAGTATTGAATGAACAGGGAAAAGCGTTAAAAGGAGCGAAAGTTTTATTGCTGGGCGCTGCGTACAAGAAAAACGTTGACGATATGCGCGAATCGCCGTCGCTGAAATTGATTGAAATTTTCCACGAGAAAGGCGCCGAAGTCGATTATAACGATCCATACATTCCCAAACTTCCCCCGACTCGTAAATATAAATATGATATGACTTCCGTGGAATTAACCGAAGAAAATATAAATTCTTATGATTTGATAGTATTAAGCACAAATCACGATGATTATGATTACGAGTTCATTCACAAAAACGCGAAGTTGATTTTAGATACTAGAAATGCCTTCAAAAAGCTTGGTATTGTGAATGGGAAGGTGTTTAAAGCGTAACTTTGGATAGAACGCTGATGACGCGGATAATCACGGATAGAATTAATTATTAGGAAGCCTTTGTGAAACTTTTTTCTGTCATATTGAGTCCCGCTTTGCGGGACGAAATATCTCGATTTTGAGTAACATTTAGATTCTTCTTCCGACTTCGTCGTCGAGATAAGATATTCAAAAAGGTTTCTATTAATAGATTTGATTCCTAATCGCCGGTTTTGCGATTGGTTAACCAAACATAAGATGCTATGCGTTTAAAAGAATCTGAAATAAAAGCTATTAAATCCGCTATTTGCAAGTACGATAAGGATGCTCTTGTTTATCTTTTTGGCTCGAGGGTGGATGATAATAAAAAAGGCGGAGATATTGATATTCTGGTATTATCCAAGCTAATAAAATTAAGAGAAAAACTAAAAATAAAAACTAATTTATATAAAATAATCGGCGAGCAAAAAATTGATCTTATTTCCACTCCTGTAATTAATACTGAATTTTTAAAGTATATTTATGAGCGGAGCGTAAAATTATGAACGGCATTATTAAAGTTTTAGCCGAAGAATTAAAACTACTTGAGGAAGCGTCAAAAACGTTAAATTACTCTTACTTAAAATGCAGTAAAATAGGAATTAAAAAAGAATATAGCGATGTGGAACTGGAATCATTAGATTCGTTAACATCAAGATTTGCCCGGCTCAGCGATATACTAATTCAAAAAATATTTAGAATGATCGAAAAAATTGATTTGGATGAAGAGGGCGCTGTTCGCGATCGAATTAATAATGCTGAAAAAAAAGGTTTAATTTCCAATGCCGATACGTTCATTGAAATTAGAGAATTACGGAATATAATTGCCCATGAATATATACCCGAAGCGATAAAAAAAATATTTGTAAGTGTATTAGAATTTTCACCGGTACTGATAAATAGTTTTGAATTGGTAAAAAACTATTGCAGAGAAAAATATAAAATTGAAATTTGAAAACTAAAACTAAAGAAGAAAAAATTACTAAACGGATTCCTTACTACAGGAAGCCGGACGATATGACTGTGGAAGAATGGCAGGTTGCATTGCGCAAACAGTTTGCCGAGAAGCAGAATTTTACGTTTAAAAATATTGGCGATCATCCCGTGTTTTCCGATTTTAATGTTTTCAATCCCGTTTCGGGGAATACTTATAAAGTGGCAATCCGAAGTTATGAGTTCGGCGCTAATTTCTGCTCTTGTCCCGATTTCAAAATAAATGATTTGGGCACATGCAAACATATTGAATATGTGTTGCTGAAACTCAAAAACAACA
>CAYNUJ010000029.1:21283-23529 GCA_964400095.1 uncultured Melioribacteraceae bacterium | reverse complement strand
TTATTTGTTTCAGCCGAATAGTCGTGCTTGACGGCGCTGGAATTTAATTCCGCGGCGGATTTAAGCGACGAAAGCTTGAACCCGACAAAAACGGGAAGTTCAAATCCGGCTCTAATAATGTAATTGTCCAAAATCGGATCCTGAATTTTTATCGGAACCGGTGAAAAAGGCGCTGTAAACTCAAACGGAGGTATATCGCTCAGTCTGTCGTAAATAAATCCCGCTGAAATTTGAGGATAGAACTGAGACGATATTTCCTTTACTTTCGCTTTCGCGCTTATAATTTTCGCTTTATAAATATTTAACGATTTGCTGTTGGAGAGTCCGGTTTTTAGACTTTTTTCGAGCGTAAATTCCTGAGCGCTCAAAATCCCCGCAGCAATAAAAAATATTAAAATTACTCTTTTCATTTTATCCTCGTTAAGATGCTTCTTTAATTAAATGAATGAACACATTTTCGAGCGAAGGAGCGATAGTCCGTACACTTGTAATTTCGATTTTATGTTCCTTCAAACTTCTTTTTATTTTTTCCGTATCGAAATCCCTATCGAGCACAATATTCAATCTGTCGCCGAAGGATTGTATCTCGTAATTTTCCGCTTTAAGCAATTGACGCGCTTCGGGAATAGGAGAGCAGACAATTTCCAGAACGGTTTTCCGCGCGGAGGCTTTAACTTTTTCCGGCGTATCGGCAATTAAGATTTTCCCATTGTTCATTAAAGCTACACGCGAACATCTTTCGGCTTCGTCGAGATAGGGAGTTGTAATAACCACCGTTAAACCTTCGGCGAGTAATTCCGAAAGGATTTTCCAGAAATCGCGTCTCGATACCGGATCGACTCCCGTTGTAGGTTCGTCGAGAAACAGTATTTCCGGTTTATGAATCAAACTGCACGCGAGCGCCAATTTCTGCTTCATTCCGCCGGATAATTTTTCCGCAGGGCGATCTCTGAATGCTTTTAGTCGGGTAAATTCGAGCAGTTCGTTCCGCCTCTCTTCAAAATTTTTTACATTATGTATTTCCGCGAAGAACTCGATGTTTTCGTCAACTGATAAATCGCCGTAAAGACTGAAAACCTGCGATAAATAACCGATTCGCTCTTTTATCTCGCTTTTTTCGGAAAATGAATTTTTAGCGAACAATCGTACGTTTCCCTCTCTCAATTTTAATAATCCGCATAAAGTGCGTATTGTAGTCGTTTTCCCCGCGCCGTCGGGACCAACCAAACCGAACATTTCACCTCTGCGAATATCGAGAGTAATTCCGTTTACGGCTTTAACGTCTCCGTAATATTTGTGAAAGTTTTCTATTTGAATGATGTTTTCCATTAAAGTTCTACTTCCACATCAACCGGCATTCCGCCTTTTAATTTGTTATCGGGGTTTTCCGCTTTAATTGTTACTTTGTAAACCAGTTTCGTTCTTTCTTCTTTAGTCTGAATCGTTTTCGGCGTGAATTCCGCTTCCTCTGCAATTTGAGTTATTCTGCCGGTTATAGCGGAATCGGGGAACGAATCGGAATAAATATTTGCTTTCATTCCGGTATTTACTTTGCCGAGATCTGACTCGCTGACGTATATTTCAATTTCCGCTTCGGAATTGTCTAATATATCGCAGAGAACCGAATAAGCCGGAATGATTTCGCCGACTTCGTAGTAAAACTCGGATATTATTCCCGACGCCGGAGCGGTGATTACTGCGTCTTCTATATTCTTTTTCGTCAAAAGAACCGCCGCTTTGGCGGCTTTTACCGCGGCTTCGGCTTTTTTCAATTCTTCCGGTCGCGCAAAATTTTTGATTTTCCTATTGCCTGCTTTTGCCTGTTTCATCTGCGCGGCGGCAATTTTAATTCGCGATACCGCGTCGTCCATTTGCTTATCTGTAGCGGAGTTATTCTCGTAAAGATTTTTAATTCGTTCAAAATCCTTTTTTGCAAGACGGTAATTTATTTTCGCCTGATTATACATTTGATTTGAAGAAATGACATCCTCTTTACGCGCTCCGTTCTGCAGTAATTCGTACTGCGCTTCCGCGGCTGCGAGGTTCGCTTCAGTCTGCTGCAACTGATATTCCAATTTCTCGCGGTCAATGACGGCTAATGTATCTCCTTTATGGACGTAATCTCCTTCGCCCGCCGTAATGGTCATTATTTCTCCCGGCAATTGAGCGGAAACGGAGACGCTCTTTATTTCCACTATTCCGGATTCCGAGATTGAATTTGATTCGCCGCCGCCGCAGCCGGTAAT
>CAYNUJ010000029.1:0-21183 GCA_964400095.1 uncultured Melioribacteraceae bacterium | reverse complement strand
CCACTATTCCGGATTCCGAGATTGAATTTGATTCGCCGCCGCCGCAGCCGGTAATTATTGCAGCGGTAATTATAAGCGAAAGAATTATTTTAGTTGTCTTCATTTTCCTTTTCCTTAATTTGCTTTAAAATTCTCCTCCCCTTTGGAGTTAATATTCCGGTTAAGATTACGTTCAACGTGGTTTCAATCGCCTGTTTTGCCGAAATATTCGTATTAATTAAAAAATCGGGATTCACAACGCCGTTTGCAGCCGAAAGGAGAATGTTTATCATCAAGATAGGCGGCTGATTAATTACAAGTTTCTGCGCCTTTCCCTCAGTTACGGCTTTTATTAAATTATTCGTTATCATTTCCTTCCTAAATTCTTCAACTCCCTTCCAAACATCTGTACTGTAAGTCTGAAGATCCTCCATCCAATTGCCGGAAAGCTTTTGCGCTCTTTGAGCTATAAACTCGAATATATAATACATTTTTTCAACCGGATTAAAATCGGAGTTAATTATTTTCTGGATTTCCTTTTTAATTCCGGACTTAATGTTCTCAACCACGCCGATCAAAAGATCTTTTTTAGTGGGGAAGTGTTTATAGATTGTCTTTTTGCTCATTTTGAGCGCATGGGCTAGTTCGTCCACAGTGGTTTTGTAGAATCCCTTGCTCAAATAGATGCTTTCCGCGGTTTTAATTATTCTTAATTTTTCTGAATCCATACCATTAGAAACTATTTTTGTTTTTTACGTTTCCAATATAACAAAAAGGAAACTAAAAAGTCTAATATAGTTTCTGTAGTTCTGCGGTTTTATTGCCCCGCTAGGTTCAATAGAATAGACGAAACAAAAATAAAGGCAGTACGTTGGAGGTCGGAACAATTAAATATTATTGTTACGTGAAATCGAAATCAAATTATTCATATTTTTCGTATTTTATAATATTTTAGTGTAATGTAGTATATTATATTGGGTTCATGAGATTTAAAAAGTAATATATAATTAAAAAATAAATGAATGAAATCGATGACGAATAAATCAAAATTCAATTTTTTAGATATCATTTCACTTAATTGGGAAAACAAAAGATGGATTATCTACATTTTAGTAATCGCCGCTATTTTAATTTCCTTCGTTTTTCCTTCAATATTATTTCACGAAGTATATAAAAATACCCACCCCTCGAAAAAAATTTATTTTGCGGCAAATAATTCCCCCGCATTAAAAGAAATTATTAAGAAGTTTAATGAAGTGAATAAAGGGAAAATAGAAGTCGAATTAGTGGTGTTCAATTATGAAAAGTTTTCGACCAACAAAAAGAAAGAATTAATCACTAGAACCATGAGATCAAAAAATGGTAAAATCGATATATTTTCAATCGATCAAATTTGGGTGCCGAGAATATCAAAATGGTCGGAAAATCTGCTAAATTATTTTACGGAGGATGAATTGTCGAAATTGATTAAGCCTGCATTAAAGACATGCTTCTATGACAATTCTCTCAGCAGCCTGCCGTTATTTTTAGATTTAGGAATAATGTACTATCGAAAAGATTTAATATCTAACGTAAATAAATTTGAAAATATTGAACAAAAAATTCAAGCGGGAATAACCTGGGCTGATTTGATCAAGATTTCTGATAAATTACCCCAACGTTATTCATATGTATTTCAAGGAAAAAACTATGAAGGGTTAATTTGTAATTTTTTTGAATTTGTGGGAGAAAACAAAAAGACTAATCAACAATACTTTTTCCAAGCCGTAGATCATCCGTACGTAATTTCAAAACTTCAATTTATGAAAGATTTAATTTTAAAAAGTAAATTAGTCCCAAGCGAAGTATTAAATTTTGAGGAAGCTAGTTCTTTCCGATATGCCGTCAAAAACGACATACCATTTTTTAGAGGCTGGTCAACAATCTATAAATTAGTGAAAATCCCCGGTCCGGATTCCTTGAAAATTAAGAATCTGGGGATTGCGCCGTTGCCTAAATTTGGTTCCAATAATTCGGTTTCTATTATAGGCGGATGGAATTTGATGATTTCAAAGTACTCCGAGTCAAAAAAAGAAGCTGTAAAATTTATAAAATTTGCGATGTCGGAAGAAGCGCAAAAAATACTTTACACCAGAGGAGAATATCTGCCGGTTGTAAAAAGTATTTATACTGATAGTTTATTTGTAAAAGAGCATCCCCGCTTAATATTTTACTCGGAAAGGTTAAAAAAAATAATACGCCGTCCTTTCATTGAAGATTATACTCTTTTATCCGATATACTTGCTAATTATATACATAAATCATTATCTAACAAACTCAGCGCAAAAAAGGCGCTGGTTCAAGCTCAAAAAAAAATTGATAAAGTAGTAAAAAACAATTACAAATAAGTAGAGAAAGTAATGAATATTTTAAAAAAAATGCACTTTGAATTATATCATATAACTATTCTTCTTATTGTTATGATACTTTCGCAAGTAATTCTTTCGTATATAAATATCAATTCGATTGAAAATGTTTCGCAAAAATCAGTTAGTATTTATAGGTGGCAATATGCCGAAAGAATAGCCGATTTGACGACCACGACTCTCGAATTAATCGCGCAGCCGATTTATTCGGGATATAATAATGAAGAATTATCAGCCACCATTAAGGAATCAATTGATTACACGTTAACTCAAGAAAAAATGCAGAAAAATATCGAAGATATCTCTCTTCTTGTTATGAACGATAAGAAGAAAGTGATATCGCTTAACAGCGGCGAAGATATTTATAATTATTTAGCCTACGACCAAATAGTATCCGAAGACGATGGGAATACAAGAGAAGTCGTAAAATCTTGGTTCAAAAAATCTTATAACAATTTATTTAAAAATGAATCAATCTCAACTCTGAAGAAAGAAAATCAATCATTTTATATATTAGTTCCATTTTCAAAAAGGGGCGAAATAATTGCAGCTCTATATATGAAAATCACTCCAAATTTTAATCATATTCTTCAAGCAATAATTGGCTCTTACGACTCAAGCGGTCCATTTGTTTCTGCTTTGATATTAATTACTTTATTAGGGATGTTCTATATAACTTCTTTTCTAGTCCGCGAGAGGGATGCGGCGCAAAATTTGTTGTTTTTAAATAAAGAGAAGCAAATTCGTACAGAAACTGCGAAAGAGAAAGAATCCTTTTTTACTAAAAGAATTTATCACGCCCACCATAAAGCCGAAAAAATTGTCGGATTTATTAAACAGGATTTATACAAATTAAACTGGCAAAATTTAGATGAATTACGCAACCGCATGTTGAAATATTCCAGTTTTATCGGCAGAGTAATTTACGATATGAAAACTTATAACCCGCCGGTTAATGTTATTAGGAGTCAAGCATTTAATTCGAATTTGAACTATATAATTACTTTCATAATTGACAATATATTTAAGCGGGTCTTTAAGAAAGGCTCGCAATATACGTTTTACTTGGACTTAGATAAAAATATACCTCCGCTCGGAATTAACGAATATGTTATTTGGCAAATGATAGAACCTTTAATACAAAACAGCATCGACCACAACAAGAAAAAGCGGATTGATATTAATATAAAAACAACTTACAACGAGAAAACCAATCGAACATTTTTATATATTTGCGATAATGGCGAAGGAATTAATGAAAGCTTATTACAATATAATGAAGCGGGAATAAAGAAAATATTTTCCGAAGGGACTTCTTCAAAAGATTCAACGACAAATTCAGGATACGGATGTTTCATTGCTTATGAAAGTTGTAGAATGTGCGGTTGGAAAATTGATATTGTCAATCTAAAAGAAGGCGTCCAAACAAAAATCGAAATAATAAACTGACTAGGATAGGATGAAATCGACAAAAATAAATATATTGATAATCGAAGACGAAGAATTCGATGTAATTAGAATAAAAAATACTCTTACGCTGTTTAAGGATAAAATAAATATTGCTGAAATATTTTCAACGGGGCTGGACGCATTAAGCTATCTCGAAAACAAGGAAAACGACTGTGATGTTGTAATATTAGATTATCATATTTCAGGCGGGCTTTACGGTAAAGAGTTAATAAAAGAAATTAAAATGATCGACAGCTCTGTGCAGATTGTTATAATTACTAAAATGACAATTAATCAATCCGAGCCGGATTTTGCCAATGATTTAATATTGCATGGAGCGTTTTGGTTTGGGACAAAAAACCCAACTGATATTGAAGATTTTATATATCAACCTACCGATTTTATTCTTGCAATAATGAACGGATATAATAGAAGATTGTTAGAGCTGGAGAAGAAAAAATTACTTAGTAAGAACAAAAAGTCTCAAAAAAAACTTGCCGATTTATTCGAAGATCAAATGAAGAACTGGCAAATAATCGGAAATTCCACCGCAATGAAAAACGTAATTGTATTATTGGAAAAATATTCCCCCGTTGACGCCAGTGTTTTAATTACAGGCGAATCGGGAACCGGAAAAGAATTGATTGCAAGAAACATTCATTTTAAAAGCAAAAGAAAATTTGAAAAATTTGTTACAATAAACTGTTCAGCCATACCTTTCCATTTAATTGAAAGTGAATTATTCGGCTATGAAAAAGGATCGTTTACCGACGCTAAAAGTGAAAAGATTGGGTTATTTGAGCAGGCTAACGGCGGTACGCTTTTTCTTGATGAAATTAGCGAATTGCCTTTAAAAGCGCAGTCGAAACTGTTGAGAGTTTTAGAGACGGGAGAAATTGAAAAAATTGGAAGAAGACATGATATATTTGTCGATGTTCGCATCTTAGCCGCAACTAATAAAGATTTAAATAACGAAATAAGGGAAAATAAATTTAGAGAAGATCTGTTTTACAGATTAAATATTTTAAGTATCGCCCTTCCCTCTTTACGTGAAAGAAAAAGCGACATAGAATTATTGTTGGATTATTTTCTTAAAAAATACATTAATAAATTTGGTTTAGACGAAATTTCAATGACGCAAAAAGCGCGGAATTATTTAATTAATTACAAGTGGCCGGGTAATGTAAGACAGTTAAAAAATGTTTTACAACGAATAGTATTATTAGCCGACAAGTCTATTGATCTCGATACTATCGAAATGGGGATAGGTGAAAATACAAATTACAATGATTTGAAGATAAAGTTTATGACCGGCAATAAAATATTCACATTAAAAGAAGCAGAATTTGATTTCAAAAAATCATATACAAAATATATCCGCGGCAAAACCAAAACAGATGTTGAAGCTTCCAAATTATTGGGAATTGCTCCTTCAAACTATCACAGACTTTGCAAGGAATTAGGATTAAAATAAAAAATTTATCAGATTTATAATAAATTATAAATCTGATAAGAATATATATTCTCCGGTAGTTCAAATATTTGAATTTATATTATCTACTTTGTTATTACAGCTCTAAATGATAGTTTATACTAATTGGCATAACTATTGCTTTATAATTTCTATCTTTAACTAAATTATAAAAATAATCAGGAGGTAGTATGCCCATCAAAAAAGTTAAACATTTTTTATTCATTATTCTATCTGCGATCATTTTATCAGGCTCGGTGATCCATGCACAAGGCACAATTAAAGGTAAAATCCTTGATAAAAAAGGCGAGGCTTTGATTGGAGTAAATGTAATTTTAACTGGAACCTTGCTGGGCGCCGCTACTGATATAAATGGCAAGTACATAATCACTAATGTTCCGGTAGGGAATTATACTATTCGAGTAACCTCTATTGGTTTTCGAGAAGCAGAAGCGGAAGTAAGCGTAACTTCCGGCAAAACAACAATTCAAGATTTTAAACTGGCGGAAGACATTTTACAAATGGAAGGCGTTGTAATTACCGGTACTGCCGGCGGCTCGGGCGTTAAAAAGAAAGATGCAAGTTTTGCAATTACAACAATAACCGCCGCGGATCTTGAACAATTATCGCCATATAGCACGGCTGCGGCTTTAGAATTAGTTCCCGGTGTATGGTCTGAAAGTTCAGGCGGAATAGCCGGCGCAAATATTTTTGTAAGAGGTTTGCCCTCTTCAGGCGATGCGCCTTTTGTAACTATGTCCATCAACGGCGCTCCAATTTATGGCGCTCAAACGCTTTCATTCTTTGAACAAAGCAGTATATTTCGCATCGACGAAACCATAGCTTCAACAGAAGCGGTGAGAGGCGGACCAAGTTCGGTATTTTCCAACGGCGAGTCGGGTCTAACTACCGGTTTTCAGCTTAAGAGAGGAACAGATGTAACTAAAGGAAAAGTAAAATATACTACTTCGGATTATAGCGAACAAAGAATAGACGCCGTACTTAGCGGTCCTATTGCAGAAAAGCTATATTATATGATAGGAGGTTATTTTAGAACTTCTCCCGGTATAAGAAATACCGAATTTAATTCAGAAAAGGGGGATCAAATTACTTTACAGCTTACCAAGGTATTCGATAATGGAGCCATAAATGTATTTTCACGATTTACGGACGACCATGGACAATGGATATTGCCGATGGCTTTAAGTACCGGTAATGATGCGGGGACATTTTCACCGCTTGGCAATTCCACACGCTTCCGTACTTTGAGAATTAATGCACAGGGAGACAGCGCACATTTTGATTTTTCAAACGGGCGCGGATGGAAAGGAATGGTAAACGGATTGAACTTTGACTATAATATAGGCGGAGGCTGGACGGTTCGAGACAATCTTTCTTTTACATCCGGAGACGCTAACACTTTTGGTTTTGTACCTAATGGAAGCGCATTGAAGGTTTCCGATTTATTATCTAATTTAGGTCAAAGTTCAATAAAAACCGTTGGCGGTAAAACTCTCACATCGGGATTTGTTCAAGGTTATGGTTATTGGGTTGTAAAAAAACAACTTGAATCTTTTACTAACGATTTAAGTTTAACAAATAATTTCGGCAACCATAAAATAACTATAGGCGAATACAATTCATTCTGGTCGTCAAAAGACTTCTGGTCGCTTGGAAATCAAGTGCTTGTTGAAAATATTGCAAACGGCGATATTATTGACGGGGTTAACGATCCCAATGCTTGGAACTACGGGCTTAACGAAGCGGGGGATTCAAGAGTTTTTGCTTTATATGCCGGAGATTCTTGGAAATTTAACGATAAGCTGACAGTTGATCTTGGACTTCGATATAATTTCTTTGCGATGAACTTCGTATTAGATCACGGCGCATATCCAGATGGAAAAACAGATAAAGTCGCAAATTTGGATGGTACGGATTGGGCTGGAACCGGCGCTCTTAACTATGCGGTAAATAATAATTTTGGCGTTTTCGTTCGAGCGTCTAAAGGTTCTTTGTTTCCAAATTTCGACCAAATTAGAGACGGCGACAATTATAACTTAAAAAGCGGGACAGTAATTAGAGACGATAATGGAAACGTTACAAATGTAGAAGGAACAGTCGCGCCAAATTTATTCAATCAATTTGAATTAGGAATAAAATTGGATAAGAAATTCTATAGTTTATTCTTGACGGGCTTTTTAAACGCGGTTGAAGTTTTTGATGGAGACGTAGGTTCTACAAGAGCGGCGGCATTGCTAAAAACTAGAACTGCCGGAGCGGAAATAGACGCCGCCTTAAGCTTGGAAGCATTTAGATTAAATCTTATCGGAACTTTTCAAAAAGGCGAAATAACCGAGTCCGCGAAGGCTCCGGAAACTGTAGGGAACGAAATCTGGCGTCAACCCGCAATACAATTGCGCCTTGCGCCAAGTTATGTTTTTCGCTTAAATGACAATATTAATGCGGTAATTTATGGAGCAATTAGATATGTCGGTTCGCGCTGGAACGACAGAGATAATTCATATCAGTTGGATCCGTATTCAAAATTAGATCTTGGAATTGATTTAACTACATCGAGCGGTTTATCATTTAACCTAAGAGGCGATAACTTAACTAACTCCGATGGTCTTACAGAAGGCGATCCACGCGATCCCAATGCAAAAAATGGTCGTCCTATTTTAGGGCGCTCCTTAAGATTCTCAGTTGGCGTTAACTTCTAAATTATTTAAAGAGGCAAAAGCAATATGTTTTTGCCTCTTGTTCTGTTTTCTAAACTTAGAAATTCAAGGTAAATTATATGTCCAATTGGAAAATTAAAATCTCCCTCTTTTTAAATTATTTTATTTTCGCAATTCTTTTGAATACAGTTGGAATTGTAATCGCACAAGTAATCGATCAGTATCAAATTAGCAGAACAACTGCAGGTTCCTTGGAAGCATTTAAGGATTTATCAATAATGATAGCCTCGTTTTTAGTAGCGTCTTATATTCCTAAAATAGGTTATAAAAGGTCGATGTTAATTGGATTGTTTACTGTAACTGTAGGATGCATATTAATAGCTTCAATAACTCATTATTGGGTGACTCCATTGCTCTATATTTCAGTGGGCGCAAGTTTTGCGCTTATAAAAGTTTCGGTTTATTCTACTTTAGGTTTAATTACTAGTACACAAAAGCAGCTTACTAGTTTAATGAACATGCTTGAGGGAATCTTTATGGTCGGTTCGCTTACAGGTCCAATTTTTTTCTCCTTGATGATAAGTACGAGTAAATGGAACAATACTTATTGGATTCTCGCCATACTTTCCTCATTGGCTTTATTGTTGCTTTTGTTAACTGATTTGGATGAGAGAAATGTACGGCAACATTCAGAAGAATCGAGTTTCTTTGAAATGTTCAAATTACTGAGATATCCAATGGTAATTGTATTTATTATATCGGCATTTCTTTATGTGATGATTGAACAAAGTTTAGGCACTTGGCTTCCGACTTTTAATAAAGAAATTTTCAGCCTCTCTGCCGCTCAATCTGCCTCCTTCTTAAGTATTTTTGCGGGTTCTATAGCTTTGAGCAGATTTTTAGCAGGGTATTTATCCAATTATTTTTCATGGTTTAAATTACAATTATTCTATCTGGCATTTGCAGCTCTAATAATTATTATAGTGCTCTTAAATTCTGCAAATATAAAAGTTGATAATTTTGAATATTGGTTTCAGGCTCCTGTGCTGGCATTTGTTCTTTCATTTGTCGGTTTTTTCCTTGGTCCAATCTATCCGACTATTTGTTCTATTATTTTAAGCAGACTTAAAAAAATTCATCATAGCTCAATGACGGGATTAATCATTATATTTTCAGCGTTAGGCGGAACAACCGGGTCGCTAATTATTGGAGTAATCTCCGATAATTTTAATGTACATACCGCTTTCTATTTCCCGATAATTCCAATAACTTTGCTGGCATTGATTTTAATTCCCTACAATATTCTATCAAATAAATTCACTGAATAGAAAACGCTAAAATCGTAAAATTAAAATATGATTGAGTATGAAAATAAAAGTTAAAGTTGATTCAACTATTTCAAATCTGTTAAAATGCGCCGATACTAATAACGATAATAAAATTACCGTTGATGATTCATGCGATAAATCTTTTATTTTAATATCTACTGACGGCAATCGCTTTGAAATATCCGGAACCTATTATTTATCAAATCTACTACAAGAATTAATGTTATTTCAAGAATTGGGAATTAAAATTGCAGAGTTGGATTCAAATAGAATTTTTGAGCCGCCCGTTTCCAGAATATCGAGAATGATTAAAGATTACTATTGGGACGGTTTAACAAGAACTTTAAATGCCGAGGGAATAAAAAAGTTATTAATCGACGAAAAAATAAATTCAAAAAACAAAGCTGTTGTTTACGTGCCGCACGGGGATAATTCGGCTTATAATTACTACAGAGCTATGGCATCTTCATTCAATTATAACTTTGAAGTAGCGAAACTGAATAAAAAACTAACACCCGCTTATATTAAAGAATTAAACAAAGAACCCGGTATTTTAGCGCTCTCAATAAAAAAAGGAAATAAGAAAAGTTTTCGCGCCGAACCATTCGTAGTTCCGGGAGGCAGATTTAACGAAATGTATGGATGGGATAGTTACTTTGAAGTTCTCGGACTTCTTGAAGATGGAAAAGTAGATATAGCGAAATCGATGGTCAATCATTTTGTGTACGAAATAAATCATTACGGCAAAATTTTAAATGCAAATAGGAGTTATTATTTAACAAGATCGCAGCCGCCATTTTTCACTTCGATGATAACCGCGGTCTTTGATAAATTAAACAAAAATAAAACAAATTTAAATTTGCTGGTCAAAGCGCTTAAAGCTGCAATTGATGAATATAATAATGTATGGATGAAAGAGCCTCGATTAATTTCGAATGGTCTCAGCCGTTACTATGGAGAAGGATTGGGCATTCCTCCTGAAACAGAGCCGCATCATTTTGACTATATTCTCGGGAAGTATGCTGGAAAATATAAACTATCGATTCAACAGTTTATTAAAAAATATAATGCCGGGAAAATTAAAGAACCAAGCTTAGATGAATTTTTTATAAACGATCGAAGCTTAAGGGAATCGGGGCATGATACAAGTTACAGATTAATTAACATATCGGCTTCATTAAACACCGTTGATCTGAATTCACTACTTTACAAATATGAAAAGGATTTTGAGTTTATTATTAAAAATTATTTCGACGACTCATTTTCATATTCAAAGAAGATTATCTATGATAGTGAATTCTGGAAAAACAAAGGATTAAAAAGAAAAAAAATAATAAATAATTTGCTTTATGATAATTCTAAAGGGATTTATTTCGATTATAATTTTATTGATTTGCAGCTAACCGGGTTTGAATCCGCCACATGTTTCTACCCGCTGTGGTCAAAATTAGCGACAAAAAAGCAAGCGGAATTACTGATTAAGAACCTTTTACCACAATTGGAAGCTCCAGGCGGGATTTTATCCGCTTCAAAAAAATCTTGCGGTAAAATTTCAAAATCTCGGATTCAAAGACAATGGGATTATCCTTTCGGCTGGGCTCCTCATCAAATAATTATATGGAAAGCTCTGACGAATTACGGTTATTTTAATATTCGGGAAAGACTAGTATATAAATGGCTTTATACTATTGTAATTAATGCTGTTAATTATAATGGAACAATACCGGAAAAATTTGATATTGTCGGCAGAACGCACAAAGTGTTCGCCGAGTACGGTAACGTTGGAACCGATTTTGATTATATTACAAAAGAAGGATTTGGCTGGATGAATGCTTCGTTTCAAATTGGGAAAAAATATTTATCCCAAAAAAACATTTCTAATTTGAATAAGTTAATTCCTCCGGAATGGATATTTTGATACTTCCAAATTGACATTCGGCAAACTATCTCTCCGATAAAATTAATTCCAAATCCGTTTTTTTGCCGCCGCGTTTTACCGTTAAAACTACTTTGTCTCCGGGCTGATGTTGTTTTAGATAATTGGAATAATCTTTTAAATTCTTAACCGGCTGTCCGTCGAAAGATACAATAACGTCGCCTTCCGCAAGACCGGCTTTTTCCGCTGGGGAACCGCCGGAAACTCCCGCGATTCTGACTCCCTCGCCGGAATAAGCGAAGTCGGGCATTGAACCCGTGCTGGCGCGTCTTCCGCCGGACTTTTTCATTTCGGAGGAATTACGGGAAACTCCGCTTTTAATTTTTCCGGTAAACTGCATAAGTTCTTCCCGGTCTCCGAGATATTCCAAAACTTCGCGGGCGACTGTTGCCGCTTTAACCAAACCGTCCGGGTCAATTTTATCCGCATCGTCAAGCGGCGAATGATAATCGGAATTAACTCCGGCGTAGAATAATTGAACTCCGGGAATTCCTTTTTCAATAAACGCCATTTGATCGCTCGCGTCCAAATCCTGAGTAATTAATTCCGAAGCTATACCCGTCGTAAAATCGACTCCCATAAAAATGAATTTCCATTCGCGGGCTGTATTTCCGTTAAGAACCATAAGTTTTTTACCGAATAATCTTCCGATTGTATCAATATTTAAATCGGCGAGTATCTTATTCGAAGGGAATTTTTTATAATTACCGACAAAATGGCGCGAGCCGACAAGTCCCGCTTCTTCGGCGGTAAACGCTATAAATATTATTGTTCTTGCCGGTTTATGAGTTTTGCCGAGAGTTTTCGCAAGTTCGAGCAAAACCGCCACGCCGCTTGCGTTGTCATCCGCCCCGTTATGAATTTTGCCTTTGTTCCCTTTTTTCGCGTCGGGCCAGCCCAGCCCGAGATGGTCGTAATGCGCCGATATAACAACCGCTTCGGAAAAATCGGGATTCGTTCCGGGAATAATTCCGATTACATTTTTCAAATTGACGTTCTTTTTATCGAGAACGTCCTGGGTCCACTTCTGGAAATAAGTACCGTCGTCGCTGCCGGGTTTTAGTCCGTATTCCTCAAACTTTGAAGCAATATATTTTGCCGCTTCGTCCAATTCCGGCGTTCCGAGTTCTCTCCCTTTTAGTTTGTCGGAAGCAAGATAATTAATAACTTCCATCATCCTATCGGCTGAAAAAACCGGAGGCAAAACTGCGAGGGCGTTTCGTTTCTCAGCGGCAACTTGAATATCAGCCGCCGACGGATTAAGAATTTTTATCAACGGCGAATTAATTACCTTCCATTGACCTTTGGCGATATTTGTCGGTTCGTTCCCGGAGAACGCGAGATAGCTGTATTTGCCGTAATGCGGAAGTTTTCTGTTCAATCCCTCCACCGCGTCTTTATTTCCGATAGACAGCAAAATAATAACGGCATTCATGTTATTCGGATTTACCGCCGAAAGAAAGAAACTATTGCCGTCGGAAGAAATCTCTCTTTTATTGAAGCGAACGCCGTTCGTCATTAATTCTGATCCGTATTCTTTAATCGCTGAATTTACAAGCGGAGCAAATTTATTCTTCAATCCCAGCAGCATCACTGCTTTATCGTTCGGCAGCTCGCTTACGTCGGCTTGCGACTTGACGGTGAATTTATTCTCTCTGCCTTCAACCCATAGTTCGGAAAATTTTTTATATAATTCAAAATTCTTATCGTTCTCATCGGGTAAAATTATCAGCGTATGTTCCGCTCCGTACGCTTTGGTAAAAGTAGGCGGAGTTTCTCTCGGGTCTAATCTTCTCATAATATCAAAACAGGGATCGACAAGAATTTTTACCGGCTTTTCTTTAACGGTAATGTCGAACTCCAATTCTCTTTTGTTCATTTCAACAACTTTATCGTTACTCCCGTTTTCAGTAACTATCGAAACCGGGACATCGAGATAAAAAACATCTTCCTTCTGAATCTGTTTTAACGTAAAAGAGACAACATATGAATCCCCCTCGGATTTCACTTTGACGTTGTTTAAAACCAACTCCGGCGCGCCGGTTCTATTCACCCATTGATCGAAATACCGTTTCAAATTTTCTCCGGTAACATCCTCGAACGCGATTCTGATATCGTTAAACGACGCTTTTCTGAATTTGTTGTTTCTGTTAAAGATTTGAAACGCTTTGATGAAATTTTCGTCGCCTACTTTTCGTCTCAGCATATGATACATCATCAGAGTTTTACCGTAGCCAATCGCCTCGCTCGGGGAATCGTACCGGGAGATGAATTTATTCAAAGGAAAATCGTTTTCCGGATTTACGTAATTCGTGAATTTCTGCAGCGCCGACCTTCTATACTCCGTCGCTTGTCCCCGCTGTTCTTTAATAAGATGATCCGCCATATAAGCCGTAAGTCCTTCGCACCAGTTGCCTTCGTCCGATTTGACATAAACCGAATTCCCCCACCAATTATGAAGAAGCTCGTGCGGATAGGATGAATGCAGAATAAAAGGAAAGCGGATGATTTTTTCGCCGAGCAGTGTAAAAGAGGGCATGCCGTATCCGGTTTCCCAAAAGTTTTCTATCAAAGCGAATTTTGTATAGGGATAAGGACCGATCAACTTTCGATACATCTCCATATACTGAGCGGTTGTTTCGAGATATTTATTTGCCAGACTTTCGTCGGGCGACCGGAGAAAAGCGTAAGCGGTAACGGCTCCCATAGGGAAAGAATATTCATGAAATTGAGCGGCGATAAGAAATATTTCTTCCTGCGGCGTCGGCGATTCCCATCTATCCGTATGTCTGCCGTCTTTATTTTCGCTTAGAGTTCTCTTTCCGATAGAAACGGTTTTCCAGCCTTCCGGCGCTGTAGTCGTTAAATTGAATGTTACGAGATTGTCGTTGAAATAGGGCGTCCAATATGTGGAACCGGCAAGGTAAACTCCCTTTTCCCAAATAATTCCGGGCGATTCGCTGAATCCTCTCGCGTAGTTTTCCTTGCTCTGCTTTATAGGGGATTTTATTAAACCTTTATATTTTACGGTTATTGTGAAATTCCCCGTATATCCGACCGGGATATTTATCTTATAAACGTTGAGTTTCAGCGAACTTTTTGCGCCGGCGTCGTCTTTGTCCAAACCGATATCTTTTGCATCGGCAGTTTTGTCAAGTTTCGTTATCAATTCATTCGGAAGAACTTTCAGCGCGTGGTGAAGTTTAAATGTTAAACCTTTTTTTACAAGCGATTGGTCGATAGTTATTTCGTCCTCCGCTTCAATAAAAGAAGAGTCAGGTATAATTACTGCGTTTATATCGTGATGAATAAGCGCTTGCTGCGCATAGATTGTTAAAGATATTAACATTAATAAAAAAACTTTTTTCATCTTTTTACCGCCATAGATAATTATTAAATAAAATTTAATGAATTATAATCCTCGCCGGATTTTCAACATTCAAATACTTTTCCGCCGCGGCTTTAACGTCTTCGAGCTTCACGTTTTTAAGCGCGTCAAGTTCGTTTTTATCGGCGTCGATATCGCCGTCAAAATAGTAGGAATGCGCGAGATAGTAAGCTTGATTTATGCTTGACAATCTTCTGAACATCATTCTGCCTAAATACATATTTATCGTTTTCTGCAGATTATCCTCCGAAATGCTATCCGAAAAATCCCGGTTAAACAGCATGGGGAATTGCGAAGTGAGTTTTTCTACATTTTGCGGCTGTGTCGGAACTTTTACATAAAACAGCGCTTTGTTTCCCCGCAAGCTAATTCCCGCAGCCATTCGGTAAGCGAGTCCCTGCTTTTCTCTGATGTTGAAGATGATTTTATCTCTCAGCATCAGAGAAAGAGCGGTCAAAGCGGCTTTATCTCCTTCGTCGATTTTTTTTATAAATCCGTAAAATGTTCGCGATTGTTCGCCGCCGCCGCTTTTTTCCACAGCTGCCGGTTGAGTAATCATTCTATATTGGCGTGTTTTTGCCGGACCTTCGTAAGCGGAAATAACATCCGACTTAAATCCGGAGAAATATTTATTAATTTCTTCCGGAGGAGCTTTTGAAACGACGGAAATTATAATGTTCGACGGAGCGAAATATTCTCTGCCGAATTCTAAAAATTTTTCGTAATTTAAAGCCGCGGTATCGCTATTATCAACCGCCGGTTCGAGCAGCAGAGAATCATAAGCTTCGTTGAACATTTCTTTACTCTTATCTTTTCCGCGCATCATTTGGTGGGAAGCGCTTTTATTTATCTTGTCAAATTCTTCCCGCGTAGGAGAAAATTTCAGCATCTCGTCGTTAAGGTATTTAATAGTTCCCTCAATATCGTCTGCCAAGCCTTCAACGCGAATATATCCGAAAGCCGGACTCAAATAAATATTGTCCATCGGAATGTAAGGGTTATCGTTAACGACAAAACTGAGTCCGTATTGAGCGCTTTTCTTTTGATTATCGGTTGATTTCATTCTATTTCCGAACGCGGTGTGCCATTTTTTTGCCGCGCCTTTACCGTATTTGGATTCGTAAATTGATTTATATTTAAACATATAATGAACTGCCAGCAGATTGCTAGCGCTGTTTTGCTTGGCGATAACAACCGCGCCGTTTTTACCGTTATCGAAAAATTTAACTTTCGTTTGAGCGATGTCTTTAACATCTTCTTTAACCGCTGGATGTTGTATTATCACCTTCGGCGCGGAGGTAATCTTATAATCATTCAGTTCCTTCCCGGCTTCCAATATTCCGTCGCCGCTGAATTTTTCAACGATTGCGTCAAGCCCTTTCTCCGCAATTATCTCCGCGTTGAATATTCCGAACATATGAGGTTTTTCTATCTGTTTTAAAAACGCTGTCTTTGCTTTAATTGCTTTTGCTTTAACAACCTCATCCGATAATGAAAGATTCAATTCCCGCAGATAATTATCAAAGTCGCCTGAAATGCGCGAGATATCGTCGTCTTTCTTAAGTTTTACGACCGCTTCGAGAAAACTGCCGACAGGATAATTGTAAACCGTGAAATCAACCTTTTTTATTTGGTCGGGGTATTTTTCCTTTAATTTGCCTTCCAATTGGTCTTTTTGCTTTTCGAGCGAAAAGGAGAGGAGATCGTAAAATTCGGACGTATGTCCGTTTATTGAATAGAAATGCTGCAGCAAAATATTATTCCCGCCGTAAAATCTATGATTTACAGTTTTATCCAAAGATAATTTCGGCGCTTCAAATCCGGTTCCCCACTCGGGAAAATTTGGTCGAATCACATTGCCGGGTTTAGCTTTTCCGTAAATATCATCGAGCAGTTTTAACATTTCGGACGTTTTAAAACTGCCGATAACGCTCATCAGCATATTATTGGGCGCGTAGTTGTTTTTATAGAATTCATTCACATCGTCTCTGCTCATTCCCTTAATCGTTTCATACGTGCCGAGCGTCGGGAGCGAGAGGGCGTGCCCGGCGTAAAGTATATCCATAATATTTCTATCGGATTGTTCGTTCGGCTTGGCGAGGCTTTTGGCTATCTCTTCGAGAACAATTCCCTTTTCCTTTTCAAATTTTGATTCCGGCAAAGTTGAATCGAACAGCATTCCGGCTTGTATTTTCATTCCCTCTTCAATATTATCCGACGGAACAACCATCATATAATTAGTATAATACTCCCCGGTGTTTGCGTTATTGTAACCTCCGATTTTGTCGGTTAAATCGTAAAGTTCTCTTTGACTGAGCGAGGATGTGCCGTTAAATAAAAGGTGCTCCAGCATGTGGCTCATTCCGCTTGATTTAAACGTTTCGTAAGCCGAGCCGGTTTTTACTATTGTATTCACGCCGATCATCGGGAGCGCGGGATTTTCGATTAATAAAACTCTAATTCCGTTATCCAAGCGGTGAATAGAAACTCCTTCCGGGAGAGGACGGATTTTTCCGGCTGACTGCGCGGGTAAATTTACCTGCAGAATAATCATCAAAGCAAGCATTACATTAACCGTTCTTTTTAAATACATTTGATGAACTCCTTTTTATCGAATAATATTTACATTTTGACGAAACCAATTTATCTTAGTTCGCGAACTAATTCAAATAATAAATTCCGTTATTGTTTTCTCTCGAATGTGTTTTATTTCCGCGCTAATAAAAATTATATTGAAAGCAAAGAGACGGAAAATTTGTAAAACCTCCTTTTGTCATATTGAGTCCCGCTTTGCGGGATGTTTGTGTGGCATTGAGATTCTTCACTTCGTTCAGAATGACAATTTTTCAATTATTTAAATGTTTCTATTAAATCTCTTTTGGTCTTTTTTAGTACTTTTAAAGTTTAAGTTTGCGGATTTATTAATTAACGGAATCAGCCGAAACGTTTTTGACTGAAATGCATTTATGGAAAAATATCAATTAGTAACTAATTACAGTCCTTCGGGAGATCAGCCGCAGGCGATAGAAGAATTAAGCCGGAACATCCGAAAGGGAATAAAACACCAAGTACTGCTCGGCGTAACGGGCAGCGGAAAAACATTCACAATGTGTAATGTAATTAAGGAGGTTGAGCGTCCGACTTTAATAATTTCTCACAACAAAACTCTCGCCGCGCAGTTGTATTCCGAGTTCAAGTCTTATTTCCCTCATAACGCGGTTGAGTTCTTCATCAGTTATTACGATTACTATCAGCCCGAAGCTTATGTGGTGAAAAGGGATTTATACATCGAAAAGGATTTTGCGGTAAACGAAGAAATTGACCGTCTGCGGTTGAAAGCGACTACCGCTTTAATAGAAGGACGCAGAGACGTAATAATTATTGCGAGCGTCAGCGCAATTTACGGCATAGGCGCTCCCGAAGAATACGCGAAGCAAATTGTGTTCTTAAAAAAAGGCTCGGAAATTGAAAAGAAGAAACTGCTGATGGCGCTTATTGATATTTATTATGTCAGAAACGATATTGAATTTACCCGCGGAACTTTCCGCGCCCGCGGAGACGTTGTTGAAATAATTCCGGCGTATCAAAATGAAGAAGCCGTAAGAATTGAATTCTGGGGCGACGAAATAGAAAGACTTTCGATTATTGATTCCATTTCGGGCGAGACAATCCGCGAAGTTGAATCCGCGGCTATTTATCCCGCTAAATATTTCGTTACAACCAAAGAGCAGGTGCAGAGAGCCATTGTAACAATTGAAGAGGAATTAAAAGAAAGACTGAATTATTATTGGAAAGAAGAAAAATATTTGGAAGCTCAGCGCATTGAGCAGCGAACCAAGTACGATATCGAAATGATTAAGGAAATAGGCTACTGCTCCGGAATAGAAAATTATTCGCGTCATATGGACGGCAGACCGCCGGGTTCGCGACCCTCGTGTTTATTCGATTATTTCCCGAAAGATTATCTTCTGATAATCGATGAATCGCACGTGACAATTCCGCAGATTCGGGGAATGTATAAAGGCGATAGGGCGCGGAAGGAAAATTTGGTTGAGTACGGATTCCGGCTTCCGTCGGCGCTGGATAACCGTCCGCTCAAATTTGACGAGTTCGAAGATTTGACCAATCAAGTGATTTACGTCTCCGCCACTCCCGCAGATTATGAATTACTCAAAAGCGGCGGAGCAATTGTTGAGCAGATAATCCGTCCCACCGGATTGCTTGATCCGGAGATAGAAGTCCGCCCGGTAAAAAATCAAATTGACGACTTGCTGGACGAAGTAAGAATCAGAGTGGTCAAAAGCGAGCGGGTTCTTGTAACCACATTAACGAAAAAAATGGCTGAGGATTTGACCGATTATCTCGAACGATTAAATATTAAAGTGCGCTATATTCACAGCGATATTGACGCGCTGGAAAGAGTTGAGATAATAAGGGATTTACGCATGGGAGACTTTGACGTTCTGGTGGGCGTTAATCTGCTTAGGGAAGGTCTTGATTTGCCGGAAGTTTCTCTCGTTGCAATTATCGACGCGGATAAGGAAGGCTTTCTGCGGAGCGAGCGTTCTTTGATGCAGACAGCCGGAAGAACCGCGCGGAACGCCGGAGGAAAAGTTATAATGTACGCCGACAGAGTAACAAACTCGATGAAAAAAACAATCGACGAAACCAACAGAAGAAGAAAAATTCAAAGGGAATATAATAAACGGCACGGCATTACTCCTCAAACGGTTTATAAGAGCAAAGAAGAAATTATGGCTTCCACATCAATTGCCGACGTTAGGAAAAAAGACGAACGGGAACAGGCGTCGTTTACGAAAGTAGCCGAACCGGTAATCAGATATATGTCGAACGATCAGAAACAGGAACTTGTCGATCAGATGGAAGAGGAGATGCTGCAGGCAGCCAAGGATTTGGAATTCGAACGCGCCGCGATGCTGAGAGACGAAATTGAAAAAATGAAGAAATTGATTAAGTGAGCAGCAACTGAGAATAGAAACTAATTTGATAGTGACAAAAATTTTTGTTGATGAATCACTAAATATTAATATACCTCCTCGTGACTTCCAATATTAATAGGAATAATTATGTCTTCCTCAATCATAAATTCAATTGTTATTCTATAGGATATGTTAATCGAAACAGAATAGACGCCGGCAAATTTACCTTTTAACTTATGAAGTCTTAAAGCGGGATGGAAAGGATTTATTTCGAGTAACGCTAAAGTCTTTCTGTATTGATTTAATATTTCCGGATGTTTTTTGATGAATTTGCTTGCCCGCTTAACGTAGCTATCAGTAAAAATCAACTCAGCCATCGGTAATTCGTTTGATGTGTTCGTCAACGCTTTCTTTAACGAATTTTCCGTTTTCCAAATCTTTTTTTGATTCCATTATGGCGATTTCAAGTTCGTACTCTCTATACTTTTGATACGCTTCAATAGGAATTACAATATATTTTTGTTTTCCCCGGATAGTGATAACCGCTTCATTGCCGTTAACGGTAGCTTTGTGAATAGCATTCACGCCTTTGGTTTTAAGCTCGTTAGCGCTTATAATTTCAAACATCGCAAGTCCTAAAATAGTTAATAATGGTACTATTAATAATACGAATTAAAGTGCGATTAATCAACTTCGTGAATACTTAAATTTATAATAAAGCGCGTCTCTCAACAACCGACCGGCAGAATAATTTCATCCATTATGTTTGTAATTTCTCAGATTTTTGTATTTTAGCGTTAAAGTTTAACAAATTCAGCGCAAACAGCTATAAAAAATGGCGGCTCGAACAAACAAAAATATCGCCGAAATTTATTCTTCCATCCGAAACATTTTAGAAAATTCCCGCAAACGAGTAGTTCAGAATGTAAATTTTGAAATGGTTAGAACCTATTGGAAAATCGGCGAAATAATCGTTGAGGAGGAACAGCAGGGAAAAGCGAGAGCAGAATATGGGAAGTATTTATTGCATGAATTATCCGCTAAACTTACAAATGAATTCGGCAAAGGTTTTGACGAAACAAATTTAAGAAATATGAGAAAATTTTATAAAACATTCCCAATTCGTGACGCAGTGCGTAATGAATTTGAAGATAATTCAAAAAGCGTCGTAATACAACGCAAATTGGAGAATACTTCGATAAACAACACACTGAATCATTTCCGACAACCGATACTTAGAACCGAATTATCGTGGACTCACTACAGACTGCTGCTAAAAGTAAAAAACGAAGAAGCGCGGTATTGGTATATGAACGAGGCGGCGGATAACGGCTGGAGCACAAGGGTTTTGGAACGGCAGATAAACTCTTTTTATTTCGAAATATCAACTATATCTCCCAACGGAGAAAGAACTGGTTGAACGGTTAAATAGGGAAATCAATATTATTAAAGAACGCGAAATCAGATACGGAGTATAAAATTATTATAACTCATTTTTTTGTTAAATAATAGTTGAATATCAAAGCAGGGGATGTCCTAAAAGTAGTTTCTGTAATTTTGAGTAAAGTGAAATAATTCAATTCTGAGCTAAAATCAACAGATAATCACG